>NZ_JALAAR010000020.1:0-74629 GCF_036984005.1 Rheinheimera muenzenbergensis | reverse complement strand
TTATTCTGTAGGCCTTTATATACCAGCCTCTGGATCGGTCAACTGATCTGAAAAATTCTTATCTGATCGGCATTAGGCTTCGGCCGCCTTTTTATGTTTGCAGATCAACATCTGACAAGTACTATACTGCGTAATAGCAAAATAAAGCAGTTGCACGAGGCTTGTCAGTGTTAGCACAACTCCATCAGGTAGAACAAAGTCTGAACCAGGTTATTCTGGGCAAAAGTAGTCAAATAAGATTGGCGCTGTGTTGTCTGTTAGCCGAAGGCCACCTGCTGCTGGAAGATTTACCTGGTATGGGCAAAACCACTTTGGCGCATGCTTTGGCCAATAGTCTTGGCTTAAGCTATCGCAGAGTGCAGTTTACCAGCGATTTACTGCCGGGCGACTTAGTTGGCCTGAGCATTTATGATAGCCGTTCGCAGCAGTTTCGTTTTCAACCCGGGCCAATATTCAGCCAGGTGCTGTTGGCCGACGAAATTAACCGCGCCAGTCCAAAGACACAAAGCGCGCTGCTTGAAGCGATGGAAGAGCGGCAGGTGTCGGTAGATGGCGAAACCCGGCCATTGCCCTCTCCCTTTTTTGTTATTGCCACGCAAAACCCGCTGTTCCATGCCGGTACTTCAGCTTTACCAGAATCTCAGCTAGACCGTTTTATGTTTCGCTTATCGTTAGGTTTTCCTGAACGTGAAGCCGAACACGAATTACTGCGCAGCGACAACCGCAGCTCAAGATTAAACCTGCTTAGTGCCCAACTCAGCCCGGAGCAATTAAATACTTTGCAGCTTGCGGTAGACAAGATTAACACCAGCGATGCGCTGATAGATTATTTGTTATCGCTGGTAAGCAGCAGCAGACAACGCCGCGATATGCTGCCATTATCGCCACGGGCGTCAAAAGCCGTGCTACGCGCAGCCAAAGCCTACGCCCTGATAAACAGCCGTGATTATGTTAGTGCTGAGGATGTTAAAACGGTATTTCCTTTTGTGGCAGAACACAGGCTGGATCCTACTTCTAATGCCCGTGAATGTAAGTTAAGTGCGATGCTGCTACAACAAACACCATGCCCACTCTAAGCTTGCGCCGTTATCTGTACCAACGATACTGGCGCTGGATAAGCCATTATCTGGACAAGCGCCAGCCTGCTGCCGACAAAGTGGTGCTGACACAAAAGCTGATTTTTATACTGCCAAGCCGTTATGGTTGCTGGTTTATGCTACTGACAGCTTTGTTATATTTACTGGGTACAAATTATCAGAACAACCTGATATTGCTGCTCAGCTATCTGATGCTCAGCCTGTTTTTATTGTGTATTGTGCTAACGTACCAAAATATGAGTGGTTTAACCCTGCAATGCCCCCGAGCAGCAGAATTTTTCTGCGATGCACCGGGTGTCGCCACTATTGCACTGAGTTCTGCTAAAAGCCACTTTATGCTACAGCTTAACTTTATTGATCAGGATGCGCTGACACTGGAGCAACAAGTTGACGCAGCAGCGCTGACAATACAGCAGTCGGTTCGCGGCTGTTATCCTTTGCCACGGCTGAAAATTAGCAGTAGTTACCCTTTTGGCTTATGGCGCAGTTGGAGCTATATCTCTTTACAGCAGCAGTACTGGGTATATCCAACACCCATTGCCGGCCAGCAGCAACAGTTCAGCAACGACGACAGCAAGAGCACAGCCGAACACAAGACTACAGCCCCCTCTGTTGACAGTCTGGCACCTTATCGCAGTGGTGACAGCTTACGTTATCTGTTGTGGAAAAGACTGGCCAGAGATCCCTTCAACCCGGTGATCCGCCAGCAACAGCACAGCTCTGAAGCAGAACCAGACTGGGTCGAAGTTCCAGCTGTCAGCGGTGATGCTCTTGAGCGTGCACTTAGCATTGCCTGCCAGCAATTGCTGGGATTAGAGCAAAGCGGAAATCGCTACGGTTTAAAGATAGCCGGCACTACCATTGCACAGTCAAACGGCCCGGCCCATTTGCAACGCTGTTTACAAGAGCTTGCATTATGTTGACCTCAGCTAATCTGCTACTTTGGGCTGTGTTACAGCTAGCCTTGCTAATCTTACTGCAGGAAGCGTTTGCCTGGTGGATTATTGCCATCTACGCCTTGCTGCTGTTGTATTCGGCAACGGCGGTACTGCAAAAAAGGTCTGCTGCCAGTTTAAAACTGGCCAATATCGTCGCAGCACTCCTTACTCTGGCCTTGCTGCTGAATATGCGCCAGGCTGGCGTATTGCATTTTATGCTGCAAATTTTATTGTTGTCGGCGATTTTACGCTTATTTGCCATGCGTCATCGGCATGAGGCACGGCAATTAGTCTGGGTGCAATACTTTTTGATTGCCAGTTGTTTTATTTTGCATCAGGACATGTTGTTGGCTTTAGTCATTATGCTGCTGTTTGGCGCTAACTGTTACAGTCATTACAAGTTGTTTGCGCCAGCCGGCGCCAGGCTTAATTTTACCCTTACCGGGCGCGCCGTGCTGATAATTCTGCCATTGTGGCTGGGTATGTTTTTGTTGTTTCCGCGGCTACCACCTTTCTGGCAAATCCCGAATGCTAAAATTGCCAGTACCGGTCTGTCTGACAGCCTGGATCCAGGCTCTATCGAACAGCTGGTGCAAGACGATCGCTTAGCTTTCCGGGCTGAATTCAGCGGTACTCTGCCCGAGCGGCAACAGTTATATTGGCGCAGTTATCTGTACGAACACTTTGACGGCCGAACCTGGCAGGTGCATCCACAACGCCGGCAGCAGGCTGTTGCCCCTCCTACCACCGCAGCAGACGTTGCTACAGCAAGCTATCGCATTATCGCCGAAGCCAACCAGCAACGTAACCTGTTCGCCCTTGGCATGCCATATAGCAGCAGCCAAGGGGTTAAAATTGGCAGCGGCGGCCTGATAGTAGCCGACAAAGTCGTTAGCCAACGCTTTAGCTACAGCATAGAAAGTGCACTGGCGCCACTACCACTGCAATCAGAACGTGAGCGAGAAATGAATCTGCAGTTAGCCGCCGGCAACCCGAAAACCAGCGAGTTCGCGGCCGCTTTGCGCCAGCAGCACAACGATACCGAACAATTTATTGCTGCACTGGCGGCATTTTTTAATCAGCAGGATTTTTACTACAGCCTCACGCCGCCTCCACTTGGCCGTGACAGCATAGATCAGTTTTTATTTCAGACCCGTAGCGGTTTCTGCGGCCACTATGCCTCGGCCACTGCCGTGTTGTTGCGCCATGCCGGTATCCCAGCCCGTGTTGTAGGCGGTTACCTTGGTGGCGACTGGCACCCACAGCAAGGCTATCTGGCAGTGCGCCAGCGTGAGGCCCACGCCTGGGTTGAGTATTACTCACAAGGCCATTGGCAACATTTTGACCCGACTGCAGCAGTGGCTCCCGAGCGTATTTTGCAAAGTTTAGATATGAGCTTGTCGGATGACGAGCGCGATATGTTAATACCGTTTTGGCAGCGCTCATCTGTGCTGCAGTTACTCAGCCTACAACTTATGCATCTGGACTATTATTGGTCAGTTTGGGTGCTGGGATTCGACGACAGAAGCCAGCAAGATCTGTGGCGCACTTTACGCCAACATATCCGGCTTATTGCTTATAGCGCCGTAGCTATAGTTTTATTATTGCTGGCGGGCATGGGTTTGTGGCTGCTACACCGTCGCCGTTTAAGTAAACCGCTACCGGCCAAACAACTACTGCTAAAAGCGCTTAAACCGGCACTAAAAAACAAAGCACCGGCACAAAGTGTATCGGCTTGCTTAAATGAGCTTGCTAAGCGCTATCCCAACCATGCCGCCATGTTGCAGCAGCTAGTGCAATATTACGAATTGGCCGTCTATGCCGGCCAGCCTCAGGCAGAGCACAGCCTGAAACGGCTTTTACAACAACATAAATCCAGCCTGGCTGCGTTAAACCGGGCCATTAAGAATACGTAACGCCGTTTGCAGGTGCTCGGCGCAATGAATGCCTAAATCAGTTAAAAAGCCACCGTCGGGCTGGGTTACCAGCCCCTTATCATATAGCCGGTTTATCGCCGCCAGGGCGTCGGCATCGGCTGACTGATGGACTTTGATCCCCTCCATGGCGCTGTCAAGATTAAATAATGTCAGGATGCGGATTTCGGCGTTTAACTCAGCGGATATTGGCATTGCGGTACTCCTTTATAGTTATCTAATCAACATAGTCAGCTATGGCGCAATTGCAACAAGCAGAAATAAAAAACCCGGTGCTTTGTCACTACCGGGTTTTTAATCAACTTACTCTGTTAAGGTTGCTGGTGCTCATTTTGCTGCTTAGCCAGGCGTTTTTCCCAAAAGGTGGCATTGGTAATGCCAAGCTTTACCGGATCAAAGGTGATAGGCCCGCCTGCCTTTTTTTGCTGTTCAAAGTCACGTAAACAGCGCATGGTAGGCTTGTACATAAAGAAAATAAGCAGGATACCCAGCACATTAACCCAAGCCATTAACCCCACACCTATATCACCGATATTCCAGATATAGCCGGCGTTGTTGACGGTACCATAGGCCACCATAAACATTAATATCACTTTAAACAGGATACTGGGTAATTTGTTATTAAAAATCCGGTTTAAATAAGCAACATTGGTCTCAGTGATGTAGTAGTACGCCAAAATAGTGGTAAAAGCGAAGAAAAACAGCGCTAAACCAACAAACCACTGACCAAAATTACCGAACACACTTAGCAGCGCCATCTGGGTAAACGCCGCAGAACCAATTTCAGTATTGGCAGCAACATTTTGCACAATAAATTGGCCTGCAGGCAGCTCACCCACAACATTATACTGCTGCGTGATCAGGATCATCAGCGCAGTAGCGGTACAAACAAACAGGGTATCAACATAGACTGAAAACGCCTGCACTAAACCCTGCTGTGCCGGATGGTCAACTTCAGCAGCCGCGGCAGCATGTGGGCCAGTACCCTGCCCGGCTTCATTGGAGTAAATACCGCGTTTTACCCCCCAACCAATCGCCGCACCAAAACCGGCCTGAGCGGTAAAGGCATCAGATATGATCAGGCTGAACACACCTGGCACCTTGTCCAGATTCAAAAACACCACTATCAGTGCCAACACGATATAACCCAGCGCCATAAAAGGCACCACTATCTGCGTGAAATGGGCAATGCGTTTGATGCCACCAAAGATAATAAATGCCAGCACTATCAAAATCACCGCCAGGGCGATAAGTTTATGGGTACCTACTTCGCCGAAGCTGGTCACCACCATATTGCCATCACCGAAGACTTGCGTTACCGCATTACCCACGGCATTGGCCTGCACACCCGGCAGGAAAATTCCACAACCGATAATCGCCGAGATGGCAAATAAAATCCCCAGCCATTTCCAGCCCAGGCAGCGCTCAAAATAATACGCCGGGCCACCACGGTACTGGCCGTTTTCTTCTACTTTATACAACTGGCCCAGTGTCGATTCGACATAAGCGGTACTAGCACCTAAAAAGGCAACAACCCACATCCAGAAAATTGCCCCAGGGCCACCAAAACCAATAGCCGCTGCCACACCGGCAATGTTACCTACACCTACCCGGCCTGATAGCGACACGGCCAGCGCCTGAAATGACGATATACCTTTATCTGATTCAGTATTGTTTAGCAGCAGTTTGCACATTTCTTTGAAATGTCTCACTTGCGCAAAACGGGTTAAAATTGAATAAAATAAACCGGCACCAAGACACAGATAAATCAGCGCCGGGCTCCAGATAATGCCATTAAGCGCACTAATAAAGCCTTCCATTTCCCTTCCTTATAGTTATATTGCAAAGCGTTGGTTGTTATACGTCAATAATTTGCCACATCAGCGCCACAATAGCTACGCCGTTAACTTAACTGGCGATAATCCGCGGTAATTTTGCCATAACTGGCAATTTCCTGATCATGGGCATCATCGGTCCAGGGTTCGGCCAGTGCCTGCTGATACCAGTCTTGCATTGCTGGTAGCGCCAGCAAATGTTGCAGGTAATTTTTCGCCACTGCAGAAAAGGCCAAATCATAACTTTGCATGCGAAAGGCCACCGGCGCAAAAAACGCATCTGCGGCACTAAACTGCGATCCGGCTAAAAAAGGCCCGCCAAACTGGCTGATACCTTGCTCAAACAGCTCAGATAAACGGCTGATATCCTGTTGCAGCGCTGGCGTGATCTGATGTAATTGCACCCGATGGCCACAACTCATGCCACATATATTGCGCAGCGCAGAAAAACCAGAGTGCATTTCCGCCGCAGCACAACGCGCAAAAGCCCGGGCGTTGTTGTCTTTCGGCCAAACATTGGCATGGCTTTCATATAAAAATTCTGCAATGGCCAGCGAATCCCACACCACCAGCTCTTTTTGTACCAGACAAGGCACTTTACCACTGGGTGAAAAGGTTCGGAATTTGTCAAAATTGCCTTGCTGACTAAAGGGTACCAGTTGCTCTATAAAGGGGATCTGTAACTGCTGCATTAACAGCCAGGGCCGTAGCGACCAGGACGAGTAATTTTTGTTAGCGATATAGAGTTCGCGCATAAGTGGGCTCCCTTTAAGCAGTGATTAAAAATCTGACGGATACGATCAGAGCGCTGAAACAGCTATATCTTATACCCAGTCTTTAACCTGCAACCAGCTAAATTAGCGTAAAAAAACCGCGTAGTATTGCTACTACACGGTTTTGCTCAGGAACTTGTGTCTTATTTGCTATTAAAACACTGCACGAACGCTCAGCGCATAGCGGCGGTCGGTAGTGAAACTCAGCGCCTCAGTTTTTACACCGGCCTGGTTCATCTGGTACTGGGTCTTAGTTTCGGTATTCAGCAAATTGCTGCCTTCAATACCAATTTTCCAGTTATCGTTAATGGTGTAGTAAAAACTGGCATCCAGCATACCTGACGCTTTAGCAAACGCAGGTACGTATTCTTCTGACTCACGTAGCGTTAGCAGGTAATCAGAGCGCCAGGTGTAAGCCAGGCGGAACGATATATCATTCAACTCATACATACCGACGATATTAAAGTTCTTATCGGAATAACCTTGTAACGGCAGACCGGTAAAGACCCGGAATGTATTCCGGTTATCCGTTATGCGTGTGCCATCTTCTTTAAATCCAAGCGTTCCTGCAGCAACTTCGTTTGGATCTTCCAGGCCATTTTGGTCGATATAGGTGAAATTGACCTGTAAACCCAAACCTGCCCAAGCGCCTGGCAGCATATCGTAGAATTGAGAATAGGCCAGCTCGACGCCGCGTAAGGTCCCGGAACCGGTATTGGCCGGGCCATACGCGGTGACATCATAAACTTCACTGCCAAAGGTGACATCCAGATCAAAGGGCCTGTTGCGAATAATGTTATCTAACTTTTTATGGAACAGTCCGGCAGTAACAAAACCAGCAGTGGCAAAATACCATTCAGTCGTAAGATCGAGGTTAATAGACTCTTCGGGTTCTAGATAAGGGTTACCCGCCAATGCGGTTACGTTGATGTTTTGCAAACCGACAACCGGGTTGCTGCCTTCAGAGTACTCTTCAGCCGGGTTTTGTAACACCCGGTTATAATCCAGCTCCAACAGGCTTATGTTGCGTGAGTCAACCAGGCTTGGATAATGCAAACCTTTCGAAGCAGCAAAGCGGACTACAACATCTTCGCTGACGCCGAAATTCAGGTTCAGGCTGGGCAACAAGGTATCGTAGTCGGTACCATCAACCGTGCTCAGGATAGATTCGCCACCGGCTAAATCATAGTACCGTCTGTATTCCGGCTGTTGCATAACGGCGTTCAGCGAAGTGCCCGGATCGCCCCGTTTCGCCAGCGTAGGCTGTACCAGAGCACCGGTCGATTTCAGCTGATAGTTGACATAACGCAAACCAATATTACCTTTAATAGGAATATCCAGATCTGCCAACTCAAAATCGCCGCGTAGATAAAACTCTGTACGTTGCTCATTGGAAGAACTGATGTTATGCGCAGCAAAAGGCCCTTCTACCCGGTTTGGTCTGTCGACATAGGGTACGTGCAACCCGCTACACACACCATCGTTGGCAGCACTGACCGTTGCATTGTTCCAGCCCTCCTGACACCCACGGTATAACGAGTTCTGAAAATCCTTTACCAGTGACATTTTGGGGAACAAAAAGCTGTTAACATCGCCAAGCAATACCTTACCATTGTAGTAATTGGCAAAATCGACGACTTCAAACAGTTCAGGATGTAACGACGCGGCGGCAGCATTGCGATCAGCCTGAACCCAGGGCGTGCCAATCGCCAGAAAGCCTTCATAAGCCGTATCACGCACGGTTAACTCTTTATCCGAGTAATAGGCCCCTGCAGAAACGGACGTAAAAACACCATCCAACTCATACTTCAGGTCAAACTGAAAGGTATCTGCTTTAGCAGTGTTGTGCTCTTCCTGCTCCATACCGGTACCAAGAAACAGATTAGGCACCGGACCATTCCATTCCTGATGTGGCGACAACCCCGGCGTCTGAATATTGTTACTTAATACTTCAACCGTTGGCCGGCTGCCTCGCATATCTAGAAAATAAGGGAACACCGCATATACGCTGGAACCACGGGTTTGACCAGACATGCTGTAATTGTGCACAATTTTTTCTGAATCAATATACTGGTAGTCAAACTCCATACTTAACCGATCGGTAGGTTTGTACTTCAGGTTAAACGAGGTATCTTTAACGGTGTTCTCGTTGTAATTCCAACGCGTCCGGTAAAAGAATGGCACCTCTGGTTCGATCCCCAGGGCGATACCTGAGGTAACAAAGCCATTTTCAACGGTCAACGGATGGCCATTTGCGGCGTCATCCCGCCAGTTTTGTGAAATACCCATCCAGCTTTTAAAGCCCTGGGCCGCTTGCCCCAACTGACGTTCTTCCCACTCCAGCGATGCTTTAGAGTTAATATGCTCTAACGTAGCCACAATAGTGTTGTCGCTATTGGCCCATTGTAACGATGAAGTGATACCGGTACGTTCACGATCGTTGTCTGCAGTGCTCATATGGATCGCCGCAGGCACATGCCAGATGCTGCCTGCCGGTTGTCCCGGCAATGCCGGACCATCTAGCGGAGAGCTTGGGTCCATATCAATAATGCCGCCCCAGGCGTCGGTAACCGGGATAAACGCATCGCCTCGTGAATGGAAGTTTCCAAGACCGATGCCGTCACCACGGGTTTTATACTCAGATTGCGAAGCCGCAATTAGAAAACCAAACTTACCGGCATTGGTTTCCCAGCTGTCAGAGAATAATGCGGAAAACGATGGGGTTACTTCTTCACGAAAATCGCCATAGTTGGCTTTAGCGTTAAAAGAGAATACGCGCTTGTCTGAATCAAAGGGTTTACGGGTGATCAGGTTAACGGTACCGGCAATACCGCCGGAAATCAGATCTGCCGTCTGGTTTTTCACTACCTCTACAGCGCCGAGCAATTCAGCCGGAAAGTCTTCATAGCTTAAGCCACCCCAGGGATTAGCACTAAACGCATCCCGGCCATTAACCTCGGAGCGCACCCGATCTAGGCCGCGCACCAATACGCCGGTGCCTTCATCAGCATAATGCTTGGGATCATTTGACGATGCAAAGCGTTCTATTGTTACGCCAGGCACACGCTGCAGCGCTTCGGTAACAGACTTGTCCGGCAAAGCGCCAATATCAGTTGCAGTGATCAGATCTTTTACCGTATCGGCATAACGTTTCAGGTTTTGTGCACTGTTTAAGCTGCCACGTATACCTTTTACCTCTATCACCTCTACCGGCTGTGTCGTATTTTGCGCAATGACATCGCTGTCATTTTGCGGTGAAGTTTGTGCTATAGCTGCAACCGGAGCCAAGCCCAATAGTGCAGCAGAAATAGCCAGGCTGAGTCTGGCCCGTTTAATACCTTTGTTACAGCTAACACTGAGTATTTCAGACATGATGTAGTCTCTTCTGTTCTTGTTTTATTCCGTTCAGCTCTGCCTGCAGCGCAACTACCGGCAAAACCAATATTTACTTGTCTCATTCTTCCTGGTTAAACCTGACATCACTACCAAATACGCCAGACTCAAATGTTACTTTGTACCATGCAGGGCGAAAAGTAAACACTTTAAAGTGAAAAAACCGTCACATATAGCAAGCAGTTCTAGACTTTATTATCTTTATTGCTTATTAATATGTTACCAAGTAACAAGAAGTGGGGCTTAAAGTGCGCGGTTTTTTCTATTTTTTACTGGTTATTTTCACTGGCGCGAGCTGCGTCTATGCCGACCCTTTGCTGCTACCGCAACCTGGCGCGGTACAAGCAAAACCCGGCCAGTTCCGGCTCGATGACAGCGTTGTTTTTAATCCGCCCTCATCAGCTGCGCTAACAGTCGTGGCAAAGCGCTTTGCACAGCGGCTGCAAAGGCAAACCGGCATAAACTTGCAACAGCAAGGCACTGGCAGCAGTAAACGGCTTAACTTCGAGCTGACGGGCGCAAGTTCTGCGATACCACCGCCTGATATGCAAGAGCAGTATCAACTTTCGGTTGATGCACAGCAAATCACCCTGCGGGCCGTGAGCCCGTTTGGCTTAAGCCGCGGTATCGAAACCTTGCTGCAACTGATCCAACATGACAGCAGCGGCTATTACCTGCCACACCTTGAGATCAGTGATGCGCCCCGCTTTGCCTGGCGGGGCCTGTTGCTGGACCCAGCCCGGCGTTTCTTACCGATAGATGTGCTATATCGCCAGTTAGATATTATGGCGGCGGCAAAATTAAATGTGCTGCATTTGCACCTGACCGACGATCAAGGTTGGCGGTTTGAGTCAAAAGCCTTTCCTTTACTTCATCAGATAGGTGGTCAAGATGGCTTTTATAGCCAGCACGAGCTAAAACAGCTGGTGGCTTATGCCGCCGGGCTTGGTATCCGCGTAGTACCAGAAATTGATTTGCCCGGCCATACCACAGCGTTAGGCGCGGCTTATCCGCACTTAATGGCACAAGCCGGCCCGGCGGCACCTGAACGGCACTGGGGCGTGCACCCTGCTGTACTAGACCCCAGCAAACCGGAGGTGTATCAGTTTATTCAAACTCTGCTAAGCGAAGTAGCCAACGTCTTCCCCGATCCCTATCTTCATATCGGCGGTGATGAAGTGATGCCGGATCACTGGTTACAATCGGCGGATATTGCCCGTTTTATGCAACAGCAACAATTGGCGACGCCGCAACAGTTGCATTCTTATTTTAATCGTCGGCTGCAACAGATTTTGCAACAGCTAAACAAGAGCATGATTGGCTGGGACGAAGTACTCGACAGCGAGGTGCCAACCTCGGTGTTGGTGCAGTCGTGGCGCGGCAGAGAGTCGTTATATAAAGCGGCTCAAGCTGGTCATCCGGCAATATTATCTACCGGCTTTTATCTGGACCAGCCACAATTTGCCAGCTTTCACTACCGTAATGATCCGCTACCAAAACCGGCAACATCGCCAGATCTTAGCCAGTACCACAGCCTTGGCCACTGGAAGTTTGAACTGGCGCGTAAGCGCGGTGCTGCGGTAAAAGCAGAGCTGATGCTACTAAGCGACAACAACGGCTCCAGCACGTTAATTTTGCAATTTGCCGGCCGTAACGCGCGTTATATCGACAGTTTTAGCCTCAATGCCAATTTGCTTGAGTTTGACAGCGATAGCTGGATGGGGCCTGTTCACGCCAGATTGGTTTTAGATTCCGACGTATCCGGTGAGGTTGTGGTGGGCAATGCCGCCTATACTGCGACTGGCCAACAGTTACATCAGGCGGCGCCTTTGCACGTTGCTAACCTAAATATCAGCCCGGACGCTGCGGCTAATATTCTCGGTGGCGAAATTACACTGTGGGGAGAGCTGGTAACGCCAGACAATATCGATATCCGGCTGTGGCCGAACGGCTTTGTCGTCGCAGAGCGGCTCTGGTCCGCTGCGGAAGTATCCGATCCTGACAGCCTGTATCAGCGACTGACGCACTTTAATCGCTGGGCAACACTAAACGCTGGTGTAGCAACAGCAGCACAGCAACAGGCCGGTTTAGCTCGGTTAGCCACACCGGCTCAGGCTGATGTTTTAGCCACACTGACAGAAATACTGGAGCCGGCGCACTATTATCATCGCTTGCACGAGAAATCAGTGGCGGGTTTATATCATGCAGATGCGCCGTTAAATCAACTGGCCGACTATCTGAGTGCTGAACAGCCAGCACTGCGCCAATTCACTGCTATGGTGCACGCCTGGCTTAAGCAAAAAGAGCCCGGCACCCTGCACGCATTATTGCTGCAACTACAACATTGGCAACAGGCTGCTGAGCAGCTGCAAGTGGTCGCCGAACCAACAGCAGCGCTCGTTAAACGCAGCCAACGTCTATTGGAAGTAGCAATAAACACGCTGCAGCAATATCAGCAACAGGGTTACATCAGCCTGCAAGTTCAGCAGGCGCTGCAACAGCAATTGTCAAACGCAGCCAGCATAGAGCAGGAAATCATTATCGCGTTGCACCGGCCACTGCGCCTGTTACTGCAGCATTTAGCGGTAAGCCGGCAATGGGTAGCGCCAGGCACGTTTAGCGCATCGGCCGAAGGTCCGGCTTTTGATAGCAAGGGCAATTTGTATGCGGTAAATTATGGCACTGACGGCACCATTGGTAAGGTCAGCCCTGATGGCAACGCCAGACAATTATTACAACTGCCGGTGGGCAGTATTGCCAATGGTATAGTGTTTGATCAGCACGATGTGATGTATATGGCTGACTATACCGGTCATCAGGTGCTGCGCTATCAGCAGGGTAAACTTAGCGTTCACGCCAGCGAGCCTTTGATGAACCAGCCAAACGATCTGGCAATACTGCAAAACGGCACCCTGTTTGCCAGCGATCCAAATTGGCAAAACAGCAGCGGCCAGTTGTGGCGTATCGATACAGACGGCAGCAGCCACCTGCTGGAAAATGCCATGGGGACAACTAATGGCATTGCCGTCAGCCCGGATCAGCAATTTTTATATGTTAATGAAAGCGTACAACGCCGTATCTGGCGCTACCGGCTGGGTAATGGTGGAACATTGTCGGAAAAAACCCTGTTTGCCAGCTTTTCTGATTATGGTTTAGATGGCATGCGTACCAATACAGAGGGCGACTTGTTTGTCGCCCGTTATGGCAAAGGTACTGTGCTGCGACTCAATGCTGCCGGGCAAGTTGTCGCCGAGTACCGGCTACAACATGCTTTGCCAACTAATGTTGCCTTAAGCCGGACCGGTCCTGAACGGCTGTTTGTTACTATTCAGCAATGCGGTTGTATCGAAGTTATCGATTTATAACTCTGCCACAGCGGCTGCCGGATGGCAGCCGCTAAGCAAAAGGCGACTCGACTATAGGCCACAATGGCCGGCTTAGTTTACGGTAGGCGTTACGTACCGGATCGCTCGGATAAGGCGCGCCGGCATCAACATAAATTATTTTTGCTGCCAGTGGCGCAAAGCCCTGATAAAAATGGTTGGTCGACTTTACCAGCAATAATTGATACTGCTGCGGTTCAAGCTGTAAAGCCGTAAACAGGCTGGGATCAAAAGACTGACAGCGATTAGAATTTAAAATCACCTCAATTCCGGCAAAACTTATCACCGCACAGTCGCCCATCGGCACTTCGCTACCGGCAAAATACTGCACGGCATTGCGCTGTAGTCGTTGCACTGTTACCTGAGCATCCAGCGGCTCGCCAGCTGTGGCACAACTTTTACCACCAAAGCGCAACATGATACTGGCACCTTCACCGGCGGCAAAACACAGCTTTACCGCCATCGGATCCCAGATAGTTCCCACCGCCACCTTACTGATACCACGGCGAATAATTTCTGCCAAAATCAGGGTGCCATCACCTGCGACACCGCCGCCGGGATTATCCCAAACATCCGCCAGTACCACGGGCCCGGAAATCATAGCGGCGTCATCCAGCGCAGAGCCAATAGTAGCAAAAGCCGGTAAGGTCTTACCGCGAAATGAAAACAGTTCCATGCCAAGCTGCTCAGCCAACTGTGCTGCACGCTGCGGTTGATTATTGCTGATAACTAATAACTGCGTGCCCATTTCCGCCACGTCTCCAGCCATAAAGCCGTGGATCACAGAAATAGACAATATATCGTCCTGCCCTTCCAGCAGACTTAACTTGTCGACAAAAGAGCGCATTGGCTCACGGCTGGTTGGCAAGACATCAATCATACGGCAATCAAAACTGCGCATTACCGGCTGATATTGTCCGCGCACCGTGGCTACACTAAGCGCCACCAGCTCACGGGCCCGTTGCATAAAATCCAAATGCGGAAATTCTTTAAAGGCAATCAACAGATCAGCGCTGTTAAGCCGCTGCCGGGTTAAATGACTATGCGGGTCTAACGTGGCTGCTATTACCACCTTATCGCCGGCGATTTGCCGCACTTTATGCAGCAAGTCACCCTCACAGTCATCATAACCCTGTGCCACCATAGCACCATGCAACCCCAAAACGACAGCCTGCACCGGTAAGGCAGCACGCAGTTGTGTCAGTATTTCATCACGTAAATACTCATACGATTGCCGGTTTAATAAACCGCCCGGCTCAGCCCAGGCACAGCTGCCTTCGATAACCTCGATACTGCTGTCCACCGCGCTTAGCTCGCGGCAGGCAATCAGCGGCGCACTGCATAGCGTCGGGGTCGCAGGATGTTGTCCCGGCGGTGCATAAAAACACTGATAGAAGCTATCCAAATCAGTATACATTGGCGAGAAGGTATTCGTTTCTGTTGCCAGCGAAGCGGTAAAAATGCGCATAGGTCCTCTTTAATTCGACGTCAGAGATGACGTACTGATGCTGCTGCTGTCATGCTGGGCTGTTTGCCCCTCTCGCTGAGCGGTTATAAGCGCCAGTGCCTGGCTGCGGCTACGACGGTTGTGCCGGGTTAGCAGGCTGACACCTACAGCACAAACCGTGGCGGCTATTAACGCAGGGATTACCGGGTTCCCCCAAAAAGCCAGCCAGTTCGGGTTAAGCAGTACCAGCAGAGACACTAATACTGCACTGACTATCGCGGCTAATATGCCACTTGCATTTAACCGTGGCCAAAATCGTCCTAACACACAGCTGACAAACAGCCCGGACATTAACGTGGCGATCATCGCGCTGATATAGCGGATAATATCGTCGGCATACAGTGCCAGTAACAGTGATAATGCCGACACCAGCAAAACACCGTAACGGGAGTAACGTACGACCTTGTTTTGTTGCGGCATACTGCCAAAGGCGCCGTAGTACAGATCGCGGATCAGTACTGAAACCGCCGCAATCGCATCAGAACTGGCGGAAGATAACGTCGCCGAAAGGCCAGCCAGCAACACCAGCATCGCGATAAATGGCGGCAGCAATACTGTGATTAACGCCGTGAAGGCATGCTGATGATTTGCCAGATCCGGCAACAATTGGCTGGCAACAATACCTAACACTGCCGGCAAAACTGCAAACATCAGATACACCAGACCGGCGCAACCAAATGCACGCCTGATGGCCGACACACTGGCACCGGCATAGATACGCTGTCGAAATGACGGCGCGGCCATTACGCCTACCGCCACCACAACCGCCAGCGATAACGCTGGCAACCAACCGGGACTTTGCATCGTGCCCTGCTGCTGTGCGGTATCGACAATTTGTTGTAAGGAAGCAAAACCACCACTGCTTTGCAACACCACCCAGGCCAGCAATAAAAAGCCGGCAAATAAAATCAGCGCCATCAGGCTGTCAGTCCATACTACCGCCCGATAACCGCCAATTAATACATACAGAGTGAATATACTGGCCAGCAGCCATTTTGCCGCGACCAAATTAAAGCCGGTAGCCCAGGACAGATACAAAGCGCCACCAAGAATATGCGCGCCCAGCCAGCCCAGCGAACAAAGAAAAATCAATATGGCGCTAAGATGTTTTACCCAAACATTAGCACCGGCATAATAACTCAGCTCTTCGCTCATCGTCATAAAACGCAGTGCCCTTAGCGGCGCAAACAGCCAAGCAGTTAACAAAATGCCGATGGCACCACCTAAACCATACATCATACCAGCCCAGCCATGCAGGTACGCGTAACCAACCGCCCCCATACTGGTGCCGGTGCCTATCATGGTTGCCACTGTGGTACCAAAGGTTAAGCCGGATGACACCTTGCGCCCGGCTAATAAAAAATCGTCACCACTTTGCTGACGACGCGACGCGACATAGCTGATAGCCAGCATCAATACTACGTAACCACACAGGCCCCACAGCAACAGCTGGCTAGTCATATCAGCCCCTGTCATCACGATAACAGGTCAAATCCACTTCGACCTTACAATCCACCACTAAATCGGCTACCGCACAGATCCGCGCGGGTGGCGCATCTGCAAACAGCTGGCGAAATACCTTATTAAAGCTGCTGAAATAGCGCGCATCGGTAAGATACACTTTGACATGCACCACGTCGGCTAAGCTATAACCTGCATGTTGCATGATGTCGATACAGTTTTGCAGCGCCAGTTCGGACTGTTCGATAATGCCGCCTTCAACCACTTCACCATCGCGCATCGGGGTCTGGCCAGAGACATACAACCAGCCGCCGGCCTCAACAGCTTTTGCAAAGGGCAGTTTTTGACCACCGGTGCCGGTACTTTCATCGACACCATAACGTTTGATTGGCATAAGGTTAATCTCCCAACGGTTGGCGCTCATCGCCACCACGGTGACTGTCCAGTGACAGCTTGACCCGGCGCAGCTTATCGCGTGATTTTCGTTTGTTCAGCTTGGCAACTTCGGTCGCCAGCACATCGATAATGGCTAACATGGCATAGCGTGACGCTGAGGGTTTATAAATGAAATCAGATTCCGGCGCCTGCAAGCCCAGTGTGATGTCAGCATTGGCTGCCAGCGGCGAACCCGGCCGGGTAATAGCAATCACTTTGGCTCCGTATTGCCGGGCTATCGCTGCCGCATCAATAATTTCAGCGGTATTACCGGTCAGCGAAATAGCCACCACCACATCCTGTGGTTCAACTGAAGCGGCCACCATTCTGGTTAACACACCATCCTGATAACTGCTGACCGGCATACCAAAGCGAAACAAGCGGTATTGCAACTCTTGTGAGCCAATAGAGGAGCCACCGCCCATACCAAAGCAAAAAATCATTCTGGCTTGTTGCAGATAACTCACCGCAAGATGAATATCAGCTTCAACCAGCAACTTACGGCTGATATCAAGCGTATTTTTAATCGCTTCATATACGCCCTGAATACCATCTAAATCTGGGGTTTCTTCGACAAAACGTTGGCCGACTGCCAATGATTGCGCCAGTTTTACTTTTAACTGCCGCACGTCTTTGCAATCTACCGTGCGGGCAAACCGCGTGACAGTGGCCTGACTTACGCTGGCGGCATCGGCTAAACGGGCAATGCTCATTTCAGTGGCAGCCTTAACATTGTCCAGGATCAGCTGCGCAACCCGCTGTTCAGATTCACTCATTTCGACAAAGCGTTCAGATATGCGCGACAGCACATCAATTTCATAGCTCATAGTATTGGTTTTCCTGCTTTGTTACTCAGTAACACTTGTAAAAGTAACACAATCTGATATATAGAAGATACTTTGTACCATCAAATGCAAAAAGTAAATAGTAAAGTCAGTTTGTTACGGTGTTTTAGCCAATAAATTAGTACAGCATCCATATTAGGGGTATGACAGTGAATGTTATTAAGTACCACAAAATAGAACACAAATCTGCCTGCATTGTTGCTGGCTCGGCGCCAAACGTGTTTAAAGAGCAGATTAGCCTGCCCGCTCTGTTGTTAAAACAAGAGGCCGCGCTGCACAATATTGACTGGATGCAGCGCTTCGCCAACCACAGTAAGGTACTGCTGGCACCACATGCTAAAACCAGTATGACGCCCTGGCTGTTGCAGGCTCAGCTGGCTGCCGGAGCCTGGGGGTTGACAGTGGCAACGCCCTATCAGGCATACATAGCAGCAGAAGCCGGAGCTCGTCATATAATATTGGCCAATCAGTTGGTTGGCGCAGCGAATATAGAAATCATCAGCTCCTTGCTGGCTGCTGGCATCGAGATATTTGTGTTTGTTGATAATGCTGACAATGCGATTACATTGTCGCAGGCTTTCGCCGGCCGCAATCAGCTATTACCGGTGCTGATTGAGCTGGGCGGCGTAGCTGGCCGTTGTGGCTGTCGCGATAATCAACAAGCTTTGGCGCTGGCGCAACAAATAGCCCCCTTGCCCGGCCTGGCGCTGGCGGGCATCAGCTTTTATGAAGGTGCTGTGGCACATGACGATAACAGCAACAACATAAAGCGCTTTATTCAGCAGGCGGCGGCTCTGGCCAAGGCACTGTTTCGCCAGCAACTGTTGCAATATAAGCAAATGGTACTCAGCGGCGCAGGCTCAGCCTGGTATGACATCGTGGCGCAGGAGTTAAACCGGGCAACGCTGCCGGACGATATGCTGGTGGTATTGCGGCCAGGTTGTTATGTTAGTCATGATCATGGTATCTATCAGCAAGCTCAGTTGCTGGTACAGCAACGTTGCGGTTTGGCAAACCGGCTGGGGCCGCCGCTACAAAATGCCCTGGAAATTGCCGCCTATATACAGTCATTACCTGAAGATGGTCTGGCCATCATCGCCTGTGGCAAGCGGGATGTCGCCTTTGATGCCGGCCTGCCTGCAGTAGTAGCTGTGTATCGTGCTGGCAACATACTGACCACTCTGGCCACACCGTCCAGTACATTTCGCATTATGGATCAGCACTGCTTCTGGCATTACCCGCCACAGCTTAAACCGCAGGTTGGTGATATCGTTTTGCTGGTAACGTCACATCCCTGTCTGACATTCGATAAATGGCGCAGCCTGTGGCTGACAGATAATAACTATAATCTGCTGCAGCAACTGCCAACCTTTTTTTGAGCTCAGCTAAACGTTACTGCTCTGCAGCAGTGTTTCCAGACACTGCTGCTTAATACCGTAAAAAGCCTTAAGCTCAGTAATCTGTTGCAGTACTTTGCTGTTATCACGCGCCTGGCGGCGCTTAGTCGCTAATATCATCTTATTCTTGCTGGTATGCTCCAGCGAGATAAACTCAAACACTTTAGTGTCATAACCCTGAGCCTCAAGCAACATAGCCCGCAGGCTGTCGGTAAGCATTTCAGCTTCCTGCCCCAAATGAATACCATAATTCAGCGGGCCGGCCAGTACCGCCGGTGGCGTTAATTGTGGCCGCAGTTCTTTGTGGCAACACGGCGAGCACATGATGATCTCAGCGCCGGTGGCTATCCCCATGTGAATGGCGTAGTCGGTTGCGATATCACAAGCGTGTAGCGCAATCATCACATTAATGCCGCGGGCTTTAAAATGTTTAACATCCCCCTGCTCAAACCGGATACCGGCCAGGTCCAGTTTAGTTGCGGTGTGGTTGCAATGATCCACCAGCGCCTGGCGCAACTCTACGCCGGTCACCTGTGCCGCAAGGCCAAGGCTATTGGTCAGATAATCATGTACCGCAAAGGTCAGATAAGCTTTGCCCGAGCCAAAGTCGGCTATGTGCAGCTGTTGTTGTGACGCCAGGCCACTGTCGGTAACGGCGCCGGAAAATATTTCGATAAACTTGTTTATCTGCTTCCATTTGCGTGACATAGCCGGAATAAGTTGCTGCTCTGCGTCGGTAACACCTAGTTCACGTAAAAATGGCCGCTCCAGCGTTAAATAGCGTTGTTTTTCCCGGTTATGCTCAACGGTAGCGACTTTTACCTCAGTGTTGAGTTTTTTAGCCTGAATTAACGCCTTACCTTTCTTACTGATGTTAAGTTGTACTTCCTGTTGTTGGGTAAATAGGTTAGCTGCGCTGAACTCAGTAGCAATAATGCGCTGTAGCTCAGCCAGTGCAGCCTCAGCAGTAAAATTCTTACTTTGGTCGTTAGTCTGATATTTATAAGTAAAACTGAGTTGCCATTGTTGTTTTAACAGCACCGGACGAACTTGCAGCTGTTTGAGAGGTTCAGCACCTTTGTATTTACTTAGTACCAACTTAACTAATTGCTGCTCGCTGATAGCGGCGCTAAGCTGAGCAAAAAATGCCTCAAGTTGCGGGTTTTGTAACGGCGGCTGTGACATAACATAGCTTCTGACAGATTAAACTGGCGCTAGTGTAGTCGCATCGTTGGCTAAGGGAAATAACTGTGGCAAAAAATCAGGCAATGTGACGATAAGGAATGGCGACATCCAGTTCACTGATGCGGTTACGCAGTACGCGAATAACCGTCAAGCGCGGCAATACTTTACCGGCCAGAGAGCTGAGCTCGCCAAGTAGCAGACAGCTGACACAATCAGGTTCAGCCGCAACTACCAACGCATACTGGCTGCTTAAGCCACGCAGTGTTACCACATCAAACAGTTGGGCATCACAGTGGCTGGCTTGTTGAAAATACCAGCTTTTATGGGCTTGCTGTTGCAGAAACTGGCAACTTAACGCCGTCAGACACAATTCCAGCCTTACAGCGGCAGGTAACTCCAGCGCTTGCAAGCTGTTATCTATCGCCCAGAACGATTCGGCTTCAGCCATCGACAACGCTTGCCGGCTTGGTATATGCAGCAACTGGCCGGCACTAAAAGGCGCGCAAAACTGCGCATCGTCCGATAAGTCGAGTATCAAACGGTCCCGTGTTTGGCTGTAACTCCAGTACCAGCGTTCTGATGGCCTTAACATGCAATTCCCTGCGGATAAGATAATGGTTATTTATTAATCGTTTACAGAAATACACTAAGCTGATCAGGATGTTAAAGACTTTTTTGTTCTAACAATGCAGGATCAGCTCCCGATCCTTATAAGCTATCAACGATCTCTTTAATTAATGCCGGACCACGATAAATAAAGCCGGTATATACCTGTAATAAATTCGCCCCGGCAGCAAGTTTGTCCTGCGCTGACGCAGCGTCACTGATACCGCCTACGCCAATAATTGGCAAATCTGCACCAACAGCCTGGCGCAGCTGTGCCAACACCTGGGTACTTTTATCCCGTACCGGTAAACCGCTTAAACCGCCGGCTTCGTCGGCATAACGCTGGCCCTGTACCAGGCTTCTGTCCAGTGTGGTGTTGGTGGCCACTACGCCGTCCATTTTGCTTTTAAGCAAGGTTTCAGCCACTTGCTGCACGGCAACCAGATCCATATCAGGGGCAATTTTGACAAACACCGGCACATATTTATCGTACTGCGCCTGTAAGTCCAGTTGTTCGTTTTTCACGCTTTGCAGCAAATCAAGTAGTGCATCGCCAAACTGCAAATCACGTAACCCCGGGGTATTGGGTGACGAAATATTTACCGTAATATAGCTGGCATGGGCATATACTTTGCGCATACAGTGCACATAGTCATCTTTACCCTGCTCGTTTGGTGTGTCTTTGTTTTTGCCGATATTTATACCCAACACGCCTTTATAGCTGGCGTTTTTCACGTTGTGTACCAGATAGTCCACGCCTTTATTGTTAAAACCCATACGGTTAATAATGGCCTGCGACTGCGGCAACCGAAATATGCGCGGCTTGTCATTACCCAATTGTGGCCTTGGCGTAATGGTACCCACTTCAATAAAACCAAAGCCCATCTGACCAAAGGCATCAATACATTCTGCGTTTTTATCCAGGCCGGCTGCCAGACCTAACGGATTATCAAAACGTATGCCTGCCACCGTAACCGGCTTAGCCTGAAGTTTCTGCCGCCACAAGGCGGCCAATGGCGTGTGTGACAGCTGTTTTAAGCTGCCTAAAGCAAAATTATGTGACCATTCAGCGTCACAAGCGAACATCAGTTTTTGCGCAATAGGATAAAACATAATCAGCCTTATTTAACCAAAAAAATACCCCGGACCAGCCGGGGTATTGTAGCGACTTAACGCCTTATTTTACAGGATCGCAGTGATGACTTAATAACATTAATTCACGTAGCGCCACTGAAAACTTAGCGAATTCATGGCTCTTAGTAGTTTTAAACTCGGCCAGCATTAACCGCCAACGTTCCAGTAAGGCGTCATGCGCGCTGATCCAGCTGTTTATCACCTCATCTGCCGCGCATACCTTGCCACAGCTGCGTACCACAACAGCAGACAGTGCCCGTTGCTGCCAGTCTAATTCTTCACGGTATGATGCCCGCGCCAGTGCCTGCCAGTGGTTAGCGACCGGTTGCGCGGTAATTTGATCGAGGAACCAGTGCAGATCCAACTTGTCGCCTAATTTAAAGTAAATTTCAGCAACCATTGGCAGTGACACCTTCTCGGTATCAGCAACCTGAGCAATATCCATTACCGAGAACAGCGTGCTAAGTTGCGATAAGTACTGAGCGACTTCTTCAGGCACACCCTGCTCAACAAAGTTAGCTTGCTTTTGTTGCAGCTGTTCCAACTCAGATGGTGCCAGGTATTTGGCCAAATCCTTAGCCAATTGCTGGTAAGCCGGTTTGAAGAAATCAACAGTCTGTTGAATATCCAATGCCTTATTGCGATGGCGCAGGAACCAACGGGTTGCCCGGCGCATAGTACGGCGCAACTGATGCAACAAACGGGTTTGCAGCTCAGCCGGGATCACGTTATCCAGCTGTTCTACTTTGCGCCAAACGGCAGCCATATCAAACAAATCACGCGCTATGGCATAACACAGCGTTACTTCACCAACGCTGGCACCGGTTTCTTCCTGCATGCGCTGAGCAAAGTTAGGCCCCATCTCGTTTACCAGCATGTTCGCCAGTTTAGTGGCGATAATTTCGCCCTTCAGCGGATGGTTTTCCATTTCTTTAGCATACTTGTTCTGCAGCATCTGCGGGAAGTTTGCAAACAACTGGCGTTTAAAATAAGCGTTCTCAAAAATTTCCGGTAATACCAAACGCTCTTTCAATACCATTTTGCCGTAAGCCGTCAGAATAGACAGCTCTGGCCGGGTTAAGCCCTGGCCTTTGGCCATACGCTCTGCCAGCTCGTCGTCAGATGGTAAAAACTCCAGCTCACGGTTTAACTTGCCGTCTTTTTCCAGCGTATGAATAAAACGGGTGTACTCTTTTAACTGCTCAGAGCCAAGCAAGGAAGAAATGCTAATGCTCTGAGTTTGACGATAGCAGTCTTTAATAACGATTGCTGCCACATCATCAGTCATATCCAGCAGTAATTTATTACGCTGTTTTAGTGTCAAATCGCCAGCCGATACCAGAGTATTCAGTAAGATTTTTATGTTTACTTCATTGTCTGAGCAGGTTACGCCACCAACGTTGTCGACAAAGTCGGTATTGATCAGGCCGCCATGCATGGCAAATTCAATCCGGCCACGTTGGGTCGCGCCCAGGTTACCGCCTTCGCCAAAGATTTTTGCCTGCAAATCTTTACCATTAACCCGCAGCGGCTCTGAACCCCGATCACCGACTTCAGCATGGCTTTCGCTGCTGCCTTTAATGTAGGTACCAATACCGCCGTTCCAAATCAGATCTACCGGCATCATCAGCGTTTCGCGGATAAGCTCATTAGGGGTCATGCTGGCTTTGGTGGTGCCAAGCATTTCTTTCATCTGCGGCGACAGTTTAATCGCTTTGGCACTACGCAGGAAAATACCACCGCCCTCTGAAATTAACGCCTTATTGTAGTCATCCCAGGTTGAGGTCGGTAAATTGAATAGCCGCTCACGTTCCTGCCAGCTTTTTGCCGCATCCGGATTCGGATCGATAAAAATATGCATATGGTTAAACGCCACCTGCAAACGAATATGCTTGGACAATAACATGCCATTACCAAACACATCGCCGGCCATATCACCAATGCCAACACAGGTAAAATCGGTGTTTTGGCAGTCTATGCCAATTTCACGGAAGTGACGCTTAACTGACTCCCAGCCACCACGGGCCGTAATGCCCATTTTCTTATGGTCATAACCGTTTGAACCACCAGAGGCAAAGGCATCACCCAGCCAGAAACCATATTCTTCCGAGATACCGTTGGAGATATCAGAAAACGTAGCCGTGCCTTTATCTGCAGCAACTACCAGATAAGGGTCATCCTCGTCATGGCGGACTACGTCTTTTGGCGGTACTACAGCGCCCTGTACGATATTGTCGGTAATATCCAGCAAACCACGAATAAAGGTGCGGTAGCACTCTTTACCTTCGTTAAGGAAAGCCTCACGCCCGCCGGTTTCCGGCAGTTTTTTACAGACAAAACCACCTTTTGAGCCGGTTGGTACGATAACGGTATTTTTTACCTGTTGGGCTTTTACCAGCCCGAGTACTTCGGTACGGAAGTCTTCCCGGCGATCTGACCAGCGCAAGCCACCGCGAGCTACTTTGCCAAAGCGCAAATGTACGCCTTCTACTCTGGGCGAGTAGACAAAGATCTCAAACATTGGCGTTGGTAACGGCATGTCCGGAATAAGATCGGATTTAATCTTAAACGAGATATACGGCTTGTCGGCACCATCAGCTAATTTTTGGAAATAGTTGGTGCGCAGGGTGGCATTAATCATGTCAACAAAGCGGCGGATAATACGGTCATCATCCAGGTTAGCCACATGCTCCAACTGACTGGTGATTTGCTCTTCCAGTTTTTCAATGGTTTTGGCAGTCGCTTTCGACTTCGGCTCAAATTTGCTGTTAAATAGCTGAACCAACAAGTTGGCCAGCTCTGCATAGCGGGTAAAAGTGCTCTCAACGTACGACTGACTAAACGTGCCGCCAATCTGGCGTTTATATTTAGCATAGGCGCGCAGCAGCGATGCTTCACGTCCGCTCAGTCCAGCACCGAGGATCAACTTGTTAAAACCGTCATCTTCTAACTGGCCAGCCCATACTTTGGCAAAGGAGTTTTGAAACGAGTTCTGTGCCGCTTCAAAGTCTGCCGGTACCGCACAGTTTAGTTCCATAGCGAAATTTAATATCCAGCTAACGGTGCCATCGGCGCATTTAACGGCATAAGGTGTCTCGCCGATCACGCGTAAGCCGAAGTTCTCCAGCATTGGCAGCACATCAGATAAATGGATCGGATGGTCTTTATGGAACAGATTTAACCGCACCGCTTTGCTTTCAGCTTTTTCTTCCTGCGGCCGGTAAAACAGCATTTCCAGCTTATGCTCATCATTCAGCGCTTCTAGCTTACCAATGTCGACCAAAGCATCGTTTGGCAGCATCTCTTCTTTGTAGCTGCGCGGGAAGGCATTAACATATTTACCAATCAGCTCGCGGCCGCGCGCTTCACCATAGACACCTATCAGCGCACTTTCTAATTTGTCTTCCCAGGTGCGGGCGGCTTCAACCAGATTACGTTCAATATCTTTCACTTTATACTCGACATGGCTATCGCTGATCCGTACCAGATAATGGGTACGTGCCAGCACAGATTCAGAGAAATAGGTGGTAAACTCCACCGGCTCGTCGCTACCCAGTGCGTTTTGTAAAATGACCTGGGTTTCTTTACGCAGCTGGGTGTTGTAACGCTCGCGCGGTACATACACCATAGTCGTAACAAAACGGCCAAAGGGTTCTTTACGCATAAAGACCCGCGTCATATCACGTTCCTGCATTTGCAGTACGCCCATGGCTACGTGCAGTAATTCATCTGCGGTCGCCTGAATAAGCTCATCACGCGGATAAGTTTCCAGGATATTGAGCAAGGCTTTGTAAGCATGGGTACCGACGGCAAATTCTGACTTTTGCATAACCGCAGCCAGTTTATCTTTTAGCAGCGGAATATCGCCGGCACTGTTGTTATACAGCGACGAGGAATACAAACCGATAAAACGATCTTCGCCAATGACTTTGCCGTCTTTATCGAATTTTTTTACGCCGATATAATCGATATAAGCCGGACGGTGAACACGGGATTTATTGTTGGTTTTGGTCAGGATTAACAGCGCCTGACTCAGTGCCTGCTTACGGCCAGATTCAGGTAATTCAGACAGCATCAGTTCACGAGACGATGTGCGGCGCATTAAACCCAGCGACGTATCATCAATACCACAAATCTGGTAGTCACCTTTAACCGGGCTAATGCGGTACTCGCGATAACCTAGTAAAGTAAAGTTATCTTTAACCAGCCAGTTTAAAAAGTCATTAACCTGCTCTACTTCAGCCTTGCTGGCTTTGCCGCTTTGCTTTGGTAAGTTTTTTATGACCTGCTTTAACTTTTCACGCGCGGGTTTCCAATCTTGTACCGCCAGTGAAACATCTTCCATTACTGAGTGCAATTCGTCAGTCAGCGCCGAAATAGCGGCTTTGTCAGTCAGCCGATCTATTTCTATATGAAATACGGTTTGTTGTGTGCTGGCCGTGTCTTTACTGCCAAGCTTAAAGAAATCCGTGATGTTGCCTTTATCATCACGCTCGGTCTGCAATGGGTAATGCAGTAACAGGTGAGCAGTAATATTAAGACGGCTTAATGCCATGCGCACCGAGTCAACCAAAAAGGGCATATCCGCAACCACTATTTCAACCACAGTGTGCTTAGACTCCCAGCCATGCTTAGCAATTTCCGGATTAAACACCCGGATCATTGCGTCAGGTTGTGCGTGACGATTAAAGGTTTGCCATAAACTTAGTGCGGCGCCATACAAGTCGCTGTCATTGCGGCCAACTAAATCTTCATTCGACATATTGCCATACAAGGTATAGGCAAACTTTTCGATCAGGTGCACCTGATCTTTCACTTTTTGTTTAATTAGTTTATTAACATTTTGTAGTAATACAGAGGGTTGACCGTCTATCAGTGCCATTTTTGTATCCTTTTTGCAGTCACTGCTGTAAAGCAGGCGCTACCGAACATACCAGAGCGTGTCAGCTGCGCAGTGTAGTGCCAATTGTAGCGCTTTTCGAGCACTATTTTTGCCTTTTATGCTGGTTAAACCAGTGATTTTTAAAGGCTCTGACAACTTATTCAACTAGCGTAAATAGAAAATGGCCTTTCGGCCATTTTCTTGTTTATTCATGCAGGAATATTTTTACCTGCGCCGCCATAAAAAAGCAGCCAGTGCCGGCAACACCACTATCGCGCCGAGCATATTAACGATAAACATAAAGGTTAACAGTATGCCCATATCCACCTGAAACTTCAGGGCAGAGAAAACCCAGGTGCTGACACCTATCGCCAGTGTAATACCAGTAAACAGTACCGCACTGCCGCGTTCTTTTAATGCTTCAAAGTAGGCCTCACGCAGTGGCGCACCATCGCGTAACATTTGCGTCATGTTAGACAGTATGTAAATACCGTAATCGACACCTATCCCCACCCCTAAGGCAATAACCGGTAAGGTTGATACCGTTAAACCAATTTGCAGTTTGGTCATCAGCGCCGTTGCCAATACCGACACCACGTACAGCGGCAATATCACCGAAATAGTGGCGCGCAACGAACGGAAGCTAAGCAGACATAACAAAATTACCGCGCCGTAGACATACCACATCATAGGTTGCTGGGCTTCTGACACGGCTTCATTTGTTGCCGCCATAACGCCGGCCGGCCCGGATGCCAGCATAAAACGGGTGTCTTCATCACCCAGTTCAGCGCCATATTGCTTAGCTGCAGCCACCACCCGCTCGATGGTTTCTGCTTTGTGATCTTCTAAAAACAACATCACCGGCATCACTGAGCAATCGGCATTTAACAAGCCGGTGCTGGTTTCAACCCGGGCAGAAGCCTGTACCAAACTTTGCGTGTTGCGTGGCAGGATGCGCCATTTAACATTGCCCTCGTTAAAGGCGGCATTAATGGTTTTTGACACAGAAGCCAGTGACACTGCTGATTGCACCCCGGGAACATTTTCCATCAGCCACTGAAACTGGTCGATTCGCTGCATAATATCGTGCTCAGTACAGGCGCTGGGTATGGTTTCTACCATCACATTAATGTAATCGACAGAAATGGCATAGCGGTCGGTGATTAAAAAAGTATCCTGGTTGTAACGGGATTCTTCATGCAGCGCTGGCGCTCCGGCATGTAAGTCACCAATTTTCAGTTGCTGGCTTTGCATATAACCAAAGGCAAATAACACTGCAGTACTAAGCAAAATAACGGCAGCATATTTACGCGTTGCAAACGCCGATAACGCATACCAGATTTTTTCAGCCGCAGCTGAAGGCGCTGCCGCGCGCGCTTTATACTTAGCACTGAATTTAACAAAAGACATCAATACCGGCAGCAAAATGAGGTTGGTCAGAATAATTACCGCGACACCTAAACTTGCTGTAATAGCCAGTTCGCGGATCACGCCTATTTCAATAATCAACAGTGTTAAAAAACCAACCGTATCTGACAGTAACGCTACCCCGCCCGGTACCAGCAGTTTGCGGAAACTGGCTTGCGCCGCTGTTTTGGCGTCCATACCGGCAGCAACCCGCTTGCCGGTTGAATTGATCATTTGTACGCCATGGCTAACACCGATAGCAAACACCAGAAACGGTACCAATATCGACATCGGATCGATACCAAAACCCAGCACCGACAATAATCCCATCTGCCAGACTACTGCCATCAGCGAACAGGCTATCGGCAAAATCGTCAGCATTAACGAGCGGCAAAAAAAGAACACCATAATAGATGTAACAGCAATGGCTACGGCAAAAAAGGCTAAAACACCTTTTGCACCATCGGCAACATCACCCACCATTTTGGCAAAACCAATGATATGTACACTGAGGTTGTCATTTTCGTACTTACCACGGATATTTTGCTCCAGCGTACTGGCAAAACCGATAGTATCAAGCTTTTCGCCGCTGTCCGGATCGGTTTCCAGCAACTGGGCAGAAATCATCGCACAGCTGTAATCATCCGCTACCATCCGGCCAATAATGCCGGCTTTCTCGGTATTTTCTTTCACCTTTGCCAAACCGCTGGCGTTAGCAACAAAATCAGCCGGAATAACAGGGCCGCCGGCAAAGCCATCTTCAACAACTTCAACAAAACGGGTACTGGGGCTAAATAACGATTTTACCTGTACCCGGTTAACACCAGGGGTATACAGTAGTTCGTCATGTGCGTTGCGCAAACTGTTAAAAAAGTCAGCGTTAAAAATGTCGCCACGGGTATCACATAGCGAGATAAGAATATTGTTGGCGCCGCCAAAGTCCTGCGCATGGCGCAGGTAGGTTTGCATATATTCATGTTTTAACGGAATATTTTTTGTAAAAGCGGCATCGAGTTTAATTGACGTTGCTTTAAATAATAAAAACAAGGTTGCCAGCAAAAAGACAACAATAACCATTGCCCGATGGCGGAACAATGCATATTCAAACTTATTGACCAGTCTGTTAATACTCATTTTATTCTAATTCACTTAGTTTGATCGTTTTTACACCGGTTTCGGTGACCAGTATTAATTTGTCCTGCCACACCAGGCCATTGACAATAGCCTTACCATTGGCCTGTGAGCTGTCACTAAAACTGATGCCGTCATTGTTGCTGACTAGCAGACTACCGGCATTACCTACCAGGTATAACCGTCCTGCAGCATCTGAAAATACGCTGTTGAAGGTTGCGGTTTCTTCCAGCTCCAGCGGCAACCAGGTGTTGCCTTGATCAGTACTTTTAAAAGCGTGCCCCCGCAGGCCCACTGCTATCAGGCTCATCTGCTCAGAGCGGGTAATGTCAAACAATGAACCATTATAAAATTCTTCCAGCCGGCTCCAGCTTTGACCAAGATCTGTACTTTTAGCGGCAAATCCGGCTTCGCCTACCATGTACAACACATTACCGTCGGCAAACAGCCGGTTAAAGTGTGGCAAAATCGCACCCTGCTCTATCACATATAAGTCTGGATCCGTCTGCTGCAAATCAGCCAGATAATCCTGATCGTCTTCGGACAGCAACTCTGGATGAAACTCTTTGTTCCAGCTTACACCGCCATCAAGGGATCGGTAAAATAAGCCATAAGCTCCAACGGCAATGCCATTTTGCAGATCAGAGAAATATATATCAAACAGCGGTTTGTCTGTCTCAGGGGCAAAATGTTGTATCTGCCAGCTTAAGCCACCATCTGTGGTGTGTAAAATGCTGGCATCATGGCCAACAGCCCAGCCATATTGTTTGTTGGCAAAATAAACACTGTTCAGATTAGCCTGCACCGGCACTTGTGCCTGCTGCCACTGCTCACCATCCTTACTCACCAGAATGTGTCCGCGCTCACCCACTACAACCAGCGCAGTGCCTTGCACGTCTATAATATCAGTCAACAAAGAGTTGGCTGCCAGCGGCATCTGATAAGCGGCTTGCGGCTCTACCTGATCGGCTTGCACCGAAACGGCAGCGGTCAACAAAGCAGAACTTATTGCAACTAAATGCATGAATTTATTAGACATATCTTGAACTATTACTCTACTGTACCTTGCAAATAAAAACGGTTGGCACTAGGCCAACCGTAACCGTAATGCATGAAAGTTAACGGGTACCTTCACGACGCAATGCTGCCGGCGTAAAATCAGCATCGGACAACTGCACAGAGAAGTCATACATTTTGTCTTCGTTGTCCAGACCAATGGCGATATAACGACGGGAGTTCAGGTCGTGATACACTTCCAACGTACTCCAGTGTGTCGGCACTTCATAATAGTTCAGACCATGTGCAAAGGCGACACGGTACAGTTCCATACGGTTATCGTACAGATCTGCCACATGAATTTGCCAGCTGTCTTCATCAATATAAAACACCCGTTTGCCATAAACGTGGCGGGTACCGTCTTTTAATGTTGCTTCAACTACCCAAACTCGGTGCTTCTCCCAACGCACATAGTCCGGGTTGATATGACCAGCTTGCAGCAAGTCGGCATATTTAACGTCATTGCTGTGCAATTTGTAGTCATTATAGGCAATGTACATTTCCTGCTTGCCTTTTAACTGCCAGTTATACCGGTCAGGCGAACCATTGAACATGTCAAAGTCATCTGTGGTACGTAAACCATCTGATGCTGTACCCGGTGCATCATAAGCAACGTTTGGTGCGCGACGTACACGGCGTTGACCGGTGTTGTAAGTCCAGGCCTGACGTGGTGTCTTAACCTGATCCATCGTTTCATGCACCAGTAACGCTGTACCGGCCAAACGGGCTGGTGAGGTTACACCCTGCTTAAAGCGAAATAGAATATTTTCTGCAGTTAACGCTTCGGCAGTGGCATTGGGCTCTGAATATTTGAACATGATTTGTTCATCAAAACCTATCACCGTATAGGCTCCGGTTGCGGTAGGCGCAGCCTGGCCACCATTACGGCTGGCAGCAACACCACGATAGCGCAACAGATGGTTCCATATTGCTTCTAAACCATTTTGTGGGATCGGAAACGGTACCCCTATAGCCGCATTTACAATGCCATTACCGCCTTCGACCAATTCAGCCTGAGTAGCGATATTTTTAGTAGCATCATAAACATACTGCGGGTAAGACGCAGTACGGCGTGTTTGATACACATTCATTTTAAAGGTATCAGGATACAGCTCGAACAAACTAATCTGGCCCGGGCTTAACAGCGATTTGTATTGCTCTACGTTACTTTTATCAATGGTAAACAACACTTTGTCGTCAGCAAATGGGTTCAGGTGATGCATACCAGGCGTATAGCCAGCCGGCGCAGCTGTAATGCCGCCCGTCCACGCTGGGATAGAGCCATCTGCGTTAGCCGCTTTTTCTGCACCTAATGGCGTTAAGTCATTGCCAAGCCGGTTGGCTTGTTCCTGAGTAACCTTAGCAGCCACAGAGCAGCTTAATACCAATGCCATTGCTGAGGTCAGTAGGGTGAGTTTTTTCATAATTAGTGCTCGTCCCTTAAATAGAGTACTTAATGTTAAAAGAGATAAAGTCGCGGTCGGCTACATTATTGGTTGTGCCCTGACCACCCCAGAATACGTTGTATGACAGCTCACCTGACCACTTGCTCAGGTAATCAAAACTTACCGCGTACGCCAGTGACTTACGATCTTCTACGAACAGGAATAACGGATCAGGCGTAATACCATTTACATCGTGTGAAAATACAACACGTTGCGACAGGTTTACACCAGCAAATACGTTGTTGTAGTCGGCTTTAGCCAGTAAACGGTAACCCCAGGCAGATGCAGTTGGAAACGGATTAGTCTCGGCACCGTTTGACAAACCGGTATGCAAACCATCTTTGTTTACCAGATTACCACTGCCATCCAGCCCCAGTAATGGGCCACCGCTGCGATCAGTATTAGGGCCATTCAACCGTAAAACGCTTTGATCTGGCATATCCTGAATACTGATACCACCTACTTCTGCTAACATCGACAAGTTATCCGCACCCAGTGTTGGGCCGAATAAGTGGGTAAAGGTCATTTGGGCCTGCAAGGTATCACTTACAATGAAACCCTGAGCTTTTTGTCCCGGCATCACTTTCTGACCATAACGTGGATCGCGGCCTATTTGCGAAATGCCCGCCAGATCAGGACGTAAACCTGCATTGGCTAACTGCTCCGGCATACCGGCATAAAGAATCTCTACGTCGTCAATTTGCAGTGGTTCATCTTTACGGAACGAGATTTCACCAGCGACAGAGGTTTCACCTGCTGTGGTATTGAAACTGAAACCGTACAGTTTGATGTCTTCAGGATATTCAATCAGCGCTTTGGAAAACGCACCTAACTGAGTAATATTTTCCTTGGTAACGCCACCAGACGCTGCCATAGCAGCTAAGCGGCCAATATCAGCTCCGGCCTGAGAAAAATCAGAGGCAATACCTGAAATCAGAGGCACCCGGCTGTGGTAGTTCATGTAATACAATGCAAACTCAGTGTCGTTCAGCTCAGGTGAAAAGTATTCGAATTTAATACCGTATTCACCGCCATCTTCTGGCTTAAGTTCGCCGGCACTGCCATAGGGGCGCAACGTCACTTTCGTTGGATAGGCTAAATAGGCTTGCGCTGCAGTCGCAGCAGGCAAAGCACCAGAGGCAACAGCCGAGCCAAGCATGTTCAGACTGCTAAGCAGATGGTTTAAATCTATATCCGGATTGCCGGTAAAACCTAACTGCACATTTTGCAGGTAGCCGCCTTCGCCGGCAAAGTCGTTAGTAGAGAAATAAGTACCCGGTACCGGCAAGTAACTATTAACCCACTCGTACTGATAGAACATTTCTGTCGACAAGTTCTCTGTCAAACCAATATTCAACGTCAGCATACCAACAGGAATATAAGCTTCTTTTAACTCAGCGCCAGGTGCGCGGGCGACACCAACATCGATAGGCGTAATATTGATACCGTGCTGGATCAGGGTACTTTCACCCCAACTGAGCACTTGCTGACCTAATTTAACCGTCAGTGGGTTCATGCCATCGTTAAAACTAAAGTTGCCGTAAACGTAAGCATCCAGTAAGCGGACATCACGACAGGTCAGACTACGGGCATCTTTATCTGCACAAGGATCGACCCGCTGGCCAGAAACAGGGTTAGTGTAAGCACCTTCCTTGTCCATTAGCGCAAAGTCATAAAAATACATAAAGCGGGTGAAAAGACCGATGTTATCTTTGGTAATAGATAATTCATGCAAGCCTTTAAACAGGCTGCTAAACATATCGCCCCGGTCATAATTCAGATTACCGGCGTCACCATTGCTGGAATAAGCACCTGGCTGTTGCCAAATTTGTGAAGGGGTATAAATGTTATTTGTTGCGGCGTTATAACCTTCCCAATCGAAGCGCGGATGGTTAACTTTACTGATGGTATCCCAATTACGGTCTTCCATACGCCAGCTACCACCGTATGAGAAGGTTGAGTCGAAAGTGATATCTACATCACCCAGACTCCAGGATGCGGCATGTACCGGCGCCATTGTCAAAGCAAACAGCGCGGATGCAACACCCACAGCTAAGGGCTTCTTAGCAAAGGTTATTGACCTTTTTTTCATCTTGTTATCTCCCCCCCTGTCCCAACAGGATTTATAAATGTTTTTTTAGTTATATTACTAAGCCAACTGATCCGATCTCAGCTTACCTAGCTAAAATAATTACATCATTTAAGGCTACAGGCAAGGCCTGCTATGTCGTAAATCTGTTGATTTGTATTCAGTTTTTACAAATAGCGCTCAACTTTCCGCCACATTTAGTGCTGTCAGGTTTAATCTAACCATTACACTGTTGCGACATTGTTTCTAAGCTAATGAAATTAAAGGTCAAACCAGACAGTTAAGCAAGTTATTGTTTTAATTCAGCGTTTAAAGTATTCACTCTAATTAATTTTTTCCAACCGCTGAAAACTACCCTGTTCAGTTACACTTAGCCGAAACCGCCCACGTAATCCCAACGCATCAACAAAAGGCTGCAGATGGCGAAAATGCAACTGAATACGCAACCCCTCATCTGTGGTTACCAGCACATATTTGATCTCACCGCGGTAATACCCGAGGCACTGCTCAGTGCTGAGCACAGCATTAAACTTGTACTGTGGCATTATGGCAAACTTCGACTGACCTTCTCAAACAGGTCATTGCTTAAGTTTGACTGGGCAGCTAAAAGCTGCAGTGCATCCAACATTAATTGCTGTCGGGTTTTATCAAAGCGCCGCCAGCTTAACAGTGGCGTTACCAGCCTTGCTGATACTTGCGGATTGATCGGATCAAGCTTAGTTATCGCCTCAAGTAGTAAGCGATAGCCTGCGCCGTCCAGCCGGTGAAATTGCTGCGGATTTCGCATACTAAACGCCGAAAACAGCGCCCGCACGCGATTGGGGTTTTTCCAGCTGAACTGCCGATGCTGTTGCATTGCCGCTATACCTGCAAACACTGTATCCGCGGGATCTGTTGCGACTAAAGCGAAAGCTTTATCCATCACCAGGGCGTCATGTTGCCAGCGCTGGCAGAAATCGTCCCGCAGTTGTGGAAAAAGTGCAGATCCGGCTTGCTGAGTGGCCATTAGCACCGCAATGGTGTCGGTCATGTTGTCAGCTTGCTGGTAGTGCTGCTGCAACACGACGTCATATTCTGCTAACTGCGCCATATAACTTAAGCACAGATGGCGCAACCGGCGTATGGCAACATCCTGCTGCTGATAGCGGTAAGCCGGCTGCGGCAGGTTGTGCAGACACTGTAAAAACGCCTCTCGTAGCTGCTGCGCTAAAAACATTTTAATGCTGCTGAGAGCAGATAAAATAGCGTCAACCGGGATTTCATCGTGCTGCTCTGCCAAAGTGTCAAAATCAGGTAAGGTTAATAATTCTGCGGTCAATGCCAAATCCGCTGCCGGCAGTTCCAGCCACTGTTTTAGCAGCGCAACAAGTTCAGCTGTTATCACGGTTTGCACTGCTGCGCCCTGCATAACCGCAGTTATTTGCCGGCTCCAGTATTGCTGCATGGCATCCCAGCGTGCCACACCATCTGACGCCTGTGCAGCAATCTGCAGTAAGTCTTCAGTTGTAGCCTGACAGTGCAATTTAACCGGCGCAGAAAAATGCTCTAACCAAACAACTACAGGCTCTGTGGCTACGTCAGGCAGCACAAATTGCTGCTCTGCGTCAGTAAGGCAAAACAGCTGTTTTTGCCTGCTGTTGTCTGCGAAAAGTAACTCGACCGCAATCGGCAACAATAAGGCTTGCTTAGTGGCCTGATCGGCAGTTGCCGCAGTTTCTTGCCTTAGTGTCAGGCTAAGTTGTTTAGTATCCGCATCGTACTGCTGCTTTACGGTCAGCACCGGGGTGCCGGATTGGCTGTACCACAGCGCAAATTGCGTGAGGTCATAACCGCTGGCATCTTGCATAGCCCGGATAAAATCGTCGCAGGTTGCTGCCTGTCCGTCGTGACGTTTAAGATACAGTGTCAAGCCACTGGCAAATAACTGCCGTCCCAGCAGTGTTTGCAACATGCGGATGACTTCGGCACCTTTATCGTAAACTGTGACAGTGTAAAAGTTATTCATTTCCAGCACTTGCTCTGGCCGGATCGGGTGCGCCATCGGGCTGGCATCCTCAGCAAATTGGGCCGAACGAATTAATTTAACTGCATCAATACGGGACAACGTCGCCGAACCCATGTCAGCGCTAAATTCCTGATCACGAAATACTGTTAGTCCTTCTTTCAGGCTTAACTGAAACCAATCACGACAAGTTACGCGGTTACCGGTCCAGTTATGAAAATATTCATGACCGATAATAGATTCAATATTAAAATAATCTCTGTCTGTCGCGCTGGCAGCATCGGCCAGCACATACTTGCTGTTAAAAATATTCAGACCTTTATTTTCCATCGCGCCCATATTAAAAAAATCAACAGCGACGACCATGTAAATATCCAGATCATACTCAAGGTTAAAGCGTTGCTCATCCCAGCGCATGGCTCGTTTTAATGCCTGCAGAGCAAAGTCACCTTTTGCTGCTGCGCCTTTATCAACAAACAGCTCTAAGCGGACATCACGACCTGACTGGGTAATAAAGTTGTCTGTCACTAAATCAAAATCGCCGGCTACCAAGGCAAACAAATAACAAGGCTTGGGAAAAGGATCATGCCACTGCACAGTTCGCAAACCCAGCTCGTCGATATGATCTGAAATTTTGTTGCCATTCGACAACAGGTAAGGATAGGTTTTAGCATCGGCTTTTATGGTGACGGTGTACTGGCACAGTACATCGGGACGGTCCGGGAAAAACATTATCCGCCGAAAACCTTCAGCTTCACATTGCGTACAATAGGTATTGCCCGCCATATACAGGCCTTCAAGTGCCGTGTTGTGCTGGGGGGCAATTTCCGTTTCAATACAGAGTTCAAAACTATCCGGCACCTCGGGCAACACCAGGCCATCAGCGGATAACTGATAGTGCTCTGCACTCAGTTTGCGACCATCAAGAGTTATAGCAATTAACGTTAAGTGTTGGCCGTCCAATTGCAGCGCAGCACCGGGCGTTTCACGATTTACCTGCATTACCGCAGTAACACGGGTTGCCGTGCTATGCAGGTTAAAACTTAACTGCATAGTTTTGATGGTAAATGCCGGCGCCTGGTAATCGTGACGCGAACGGGCGATCCGGTTAGTAGTCTGTGCTGACATAAATGCTCTCGGACAATTTAAAAAACATTATTGTAATAATGACAAAAAAGCCTGACAGATTCAGGCTTTTTCACTCAGGCTTTAGCTTGTGTAGGCTGCAGCAATGAGTCTGGCGGAGTGAGTTTCAGTATTTTGATACCGCAGTAGGCATAAATAATCGCCAGCACCGGGTTTATCAGGTTAAAGAACGCATAAAATGCATAATCTAACGGGCTGACTTGCAATACGCTATGCATATAGGCACCACAGGTATTCCAGGGGATTAACGGGCTGGTAATAGTGCCACCATCTTCCAGGGTACGGGATAAATTTACCGGTGCCAGATTGCGCCGCTCGTACTCTTCTTTATACATCCGGCCCGGCATAACGATAGACATATATTGATCGGCGGTCAGCACATTGGTAACAAAACAGGTAGCAATAGTGCTGGTGATCAGCGAGCCGGTACTGCGGGCAAAATGCAAAATAGAACTGACAAACTTGCGCAACAGACCGATTTTCTCAATGGTGGCGCCAAACATCATGGCACTAAACACCAACCAAATAGTATTCAGCATGCTGGACATACCGCCACCGCTTAGCAGGTCATTTAAACTGGCATTGCCGGTGTCGATAGTAAAACCAGCATGCAGGGTGTGCCAGATTAACTTAGTGATACCCAGTGCAGAAGGTACATCAGCGGCAATCAAGCGCCCCAACAAATCTTGTTGGAACAACACCGCCCAGACAGCGCCAAGCAGAGCTCCAATAAAAACTGTTGGAAATGCCGGCACTTTTTTAATCGCCATCGTTAATAACACAAACAATGGGATCAACGAGACAAAACTAATGGCAAAGTTATCTTGTAATACGCTGGTAATTTCATCGATTCTGGCAAAATCAGAACTGACGTCAGAATTAAAACCGACGATGGTGAATAACAATAGCGCTATGACAAAACTCGGTACTGTCGTCCATAACATGTGACGGATATGGTCAAACAAATCAGCCCCGGCCACTGCAGGCGCCAGGTTAGTCGTTTCACTCAATGGCGATATTTTGTCGCCAAAGTATGCGCCAGATACTATAGCGCCGGCGGTAATAGCCGGTGATAACCCCAAGCCGGCTGCTACACCAATCAGCGCAACACCTATGGTGGCAGCGGTTGTCCAGGAGCTGCCAATGCTCATTGCCACTATGCCGCATAACAAACAACTGGCGGCGTAAAACCAGCTTGGGCTTAATAGCTGCAGGCCATAATAAATTAATGTCGGCACTGTACCTGACAGCATCCAGGTACCAATTAATGCTCCAACCGACAACAGGATCAGCACCGCGCCCAGCGACAATGAAATCCCCTTCACCATCGCTTTTTCCATTACCGACCAGCGATAGCCGTTTTTCAACCCTATCACCACTGCGACGGCTGTCGCCATAAATAAGGCAATTTGGTTTGGCCCATATGAAGAGTTATCGCCAAACAAAAATACTGAACCAGACAGCAGTATAATCAACACGATAAGCGGTATGGCCGCATCCAGAAAGCTGGGTTGTTTTTCAGACATCAAAGGCTCCGACAGGCTAAGGGCACTGCGGCCCCTGCTCTTTATAGTTATAAAATGCTACAGCAAAAATTAAAACGAACGATAGAACATCACTACAATGATGACCGGACAGACAAATTTAACGTACCAGGGCCAGATGCGCCAGAATAAGCTTTGTTCAGCCAGGGCATCGCCTTTTTTCAATTCCTGCAGTATCTCGTTGCGTCGCCAAACCCAGCCGGCAAACAAACACAACATTAAGCCCAATAACGGTTGGCTATATCGGGTAGTCAGCGCAATCACAAATCCAAATAAGGTGGCAAAGTTCATAATGATCAGGCAGCTTAGCGCGAAGATTATTGCCGCTATCAGCCATACCGTTTTTTGTCTGGCAATATTATGCTTTTCAACCACATAAGATACCGGCACTTCCAGCATAGAGATTGACGACGTCAGTGCAGCTATAGACATCAATAGAAAAAACGCACAGGCAACAACACCACCAACAACCCCCATAGTGGCAAACAATGACGGCAATACGGTAAAAATAAGCGTATCTTCAGACAATAAACGGCCATCTTCAGCGAAGATCTGCACACCATTATGCAAAGCGACATACATAGCTGGAATAATTAACAAGCCAGCCAGCACCGCTACCCCTATATCAACCAGCGATACCGCAGCGCCAAGGCGCGGCAAATTCTCGCTATGGCTGACGTAAGAGCCGTAAATCAACATAGTCCCCACGCCAAGCGACATCGAAAAGAATGCCTGCCCCATAGCGCTGATCAATAAATCCGGGGTAAGCAGCTGGGTAAAATCAGGTAACAGATACACTTTCAGGCCGTCCATTGCACCGTTTTGCGTCATGACATAACCAAACAAAACCAACATTATGACGAAAAGTGTCGGCATTAAACGCACCGACCAGCGTTCAATACCGTTTACCACGCCACCACTGACTATGCCCACTGTCAGCGCCATAAATACCGCACAAAACAGTAAGTTGCGCTCCAGCGAAAAAGCCAGCAGCCACTGTGATACCTGTTCAAAGCCCAGTAAATTAACAATGGCTTCAATGGTGTGCGCCAGCATCCAACCGCCGACAATGCTGTAAAAGGCTAAAATAAGCGACACAGTAACAATACCCCAGCCGCCTACCCAGCGGCCGGTGTTACCTCTGGCAACCTGACCTAACGCATCGACAACATTGGCCTTAGTCGCCCGACCTATTAACAACTCGGCCATCAGTACCGGATAAGCTAACAAAAAGGCCAATATCAGATACATCAATACAAAAGCTGCTCCGCCATTGCTGGCAACCTGCGTCGGAAAGCCCCAGATATTCCCCAAACCGACTGCCGATCCTGAGGCGGCTAATACAAACCCCAGTCTCGAAGAAAACTCACCACGTGAACTCATAGTAAACCTTTATAATTATTATGTTTTTTGCACTTAAAAAGAAGGCGGTATTGCTACCGCCTTGCTGTATCTTTGTAGCTTTTTATTTATTTTTTCGCCAGACGGCTCACCATTTTTAAATCAGCGGTGATATTGGCCGCTTCTTCTAAAAATGGATCAATTTTTTCCAGTTTTTCCGGCACATCGTCAAGCGAGTCAACCGTTGGCATGCCAAGGCGCTGTAAACGTTGGTTAACCCGGCTAAGCTGCTGTGCTTTGCTATCGTCGCGCTCGGCAACACGCTCAGCTTCTTTCAATGACACGGTTTTATCATCTGCGTTCTGTTTGTACTCTTTAATGTCTTCAAGCAGATACTGAAATTCCGGCTCTGCGTTAATGCGAGCCTGATGTTTTTCACGCAGGCTTGGCACTAAAGTACCGATATCATACAGGCTGTCGTAATGTGCGGCGTTGATAGAGTCCCAGGGTAAGGCGTACTCTTCTTTACTTTCGCCCCATTCCTGCGGGTCAATGGCAGTTGGAAACAGAATATCCGGGATCACACCTTTGTGCTGCGTGCTGCCACCATTGATACGATAAAATTTCGCTATGGTGTATTGCACACTGCCAAGCGGGCTGTCAAACATATCATATATCCGTCCAAGACCACGGTGTTGCTGCACTGTGCCTTTACCGAATGTTTGCTCACCTACTACCAGGCCCCGGCCATAATCCTGCATTGCAGCAGCGAAAATTTCTGACGCTGAAGCACTGTAGCGGTCGACCATAATGGTTAACGGACCATCATAAAAGCTGACGCCGTCATTGTCCTGTGACACTGATACCTTGCCATCACCTTCACGAATTTGAACCACCGGGCCGCGATCGATAAATAATCCGGTCAGTAAGGTCGCCTCCTGCAATGAACCACCGCCATTGCCACGTAAATCAACGATTATGCCGTCAACATTGGCTTGTTTCAGCTCAGCCAGCAGCTTTTTAACGTCTTCTGCCAGATTGTTATAAAAACCTGGAATGCTGATCACACCAATTTTTTGGTCCAGCTCTGACAGCTGAGGTTCAAATACTTCTGCTTTTGCAGCACGGTCTTCTAAACGGATTTTGTCACGAACTATACTAATAACCTGCGACTGACTGGTACCGATGTCATTGGCTCCCACCACTTGTAGCCGCACTGTGCTGCCCTTGGGTCCTTTGATCAGATCAACTACATCATCCAAACGCCAGCCAATAACGTCGACAAAATCGGCTTTGTCTTGCGCTACACCAATAATTTTGTCTTTCGGCTTCAGTTTTTGCGTCATATCAGCCGGACCACCAGGAACCAGACTCTGGATCACGGTGTAATCCTCATCAGCACGTAGCACAGCACCAATACCTTCCAGCGACAAATTCATCTCTTGCTGAAAACGATCAGCATTGCGCGGAGAAAGATAAGAGGTATGAGCTTCAATACTGCGGGCGAAGGAATTCATTACCAGTTGGAAGACGTCTTCACTTTCAGTTTGTGTCAGGCGCTTCTTAGTATTGCGATAGCGTTTAGCTAAAATATCTTTGATTTCTGTAGCCGTTTTACCGGCCAGTTTCAGATTAAGCGCATCAAATTTTACCCGCTGCCGCCAAATTTCATTCAGCTCTGCGGTGTCCGCCGGCCAGTTGGCGTTCTCTCTGTCATAGACATATTGGTCGGAAACAGAAAAATCAAACTCGGATTCCAGCAACGACAAAGCATAGTCAAAACGTTCTGCCCGCCGTTGTAGCGTAAGATTAAACATCTCAAAAGCCGGATTTAAGTTGCCCTTGTTGATGGCGTCATCAAACTGTGTACGGTATTTTTCAAAGCTTGCCGCATCGGCTTTGGTCAGTACATTGCGATAATAATCCAGGTTCTTCAGGTAGGTATCAAACATCTTTGAAGACAAGGCATCATCAAGCTGCACTTTGCTGTAGTGGCCGCGGGTAAACAGCGCAGTAATTCGCTTACTGGCCGTTGCATGTTGAGCTGCCTGCGTAACAACCGGCAGCACCAGCGGTTCCGTATTTACATCTGAGGCACTAGTGCCAAACGTAACAAACAGTGCTGTCGCAAGTACTGAACATTTTTTCATAAGCTACTCTGTATTAGTCAGGCCAGATACAAACTATCCTGCCGGGTTTTTATTACCATACCAGATCCCAGCTGCACAGTGACATCATCTTTGTTGACTTCCAGTACTGTTGCCGGCATTGGATTCTGCCCAAGCTTAATCAGTACTTTTGCACCTGCAACCACTGCAGACATCACTACCGGTTGCAGAGTCACTGGCTTTGCCGCCACGGGTTCTGCTCTGGCTGGTTTCTGGTTAACCTTAGCCTCTTTAGAAGCCGGAATCGGCTTTTTGTTCTGATTTTTTTTGTAAGCAGGTTTGTCTGCTACCGTATTAACTTGTTTTGCTTTAGCTTCAGCAATACGTGCTTTACGCTTTTCGGCCGCTTTGGCCTTACTTTGTTCCAGCGTTTTGCTGGCGTGTTCTGCTTGTGAAGCATCAATCAGGTCACCGTCGACGCCATCTAAGTCTACCCTGGCGATACCTTCTTTAGTGGCTTCCAGGTAGCGCCAGCTGGATGTGTACACCCGCAACGCCTGACGTAACTGGGTTTTACTCACGCTTTCGTCTGTTTGCAAGCGTTCAGCTAAATCCTGAAAAATACCAATTTTCAGCGGTTTTGCTTCACCTGTTAAACTAAAACAGGCGGGAAACTTATCAGCAAGGTAAGCCAATACGTCTTTTACATTTGTCGTTTTAACATTTTGTTCAGTTGGGGTGGTCATTAACGCTTCACTCTTCTTCATCTACGGTATCCGCGTCCGGTATACCTTCTTCCAGCTGTTGGCGCACATAAGCCAAAGCCCAATCTATTAATTCGTCTTCATCCGCTTCTAGCAGCACGGTACCACCGCGCAGTTGATCCCAAATGCCGGGAAGCAAATGTTCAACCTGGCTGGCGGTTATATCTGTCGGTAATGCCTGCCATACACTGTGATAGATACTGTTAATTTTATCTGTCACCAGCTCTTCGTCACCTTCCCAGTCACCAATATCTGCAATATCAAACAAATAATCGTGAATAGAGATTGCATCTTTCATAGTGATGCTGCCAGATGTTGTTCGAACACGCTGATCAGTTGCTCGAGCCCGGCCTGATCGTCGGCATCAAATCGCGCCAGCTTCGGGCTATCAATATCTAATACCGCAATAATTTCATTATTATGGCGCAAAGGTAAGACGATTTCAGAGTTACTGGCAGCGTCACAAGCAATATGACCCGGAAATTCATGTACGTCGTTAACAAGTTGCACCTCGCCGGTCGCCACGGCAGTGCCACATACGCCTTTTCCTACGGCAATACGCACACAGGCCACCTGGCCCTGAAATGGCCCCAACACCAGTTCTCCATTACGCATAATATAGAAACCGGCCCAGTTTAGGTCAGGCAGTTGGTTAAATAGTAACGCACTAAGATTTGCCATATTGGCAATAAGATCGCTTTCCTGCTCAATAAGAGCGCGCGCTTGCTGGTTCAGTAAGCGGTATAACGCAGTTTTATCATTCGACATTAAATATGAAGTTCTGACTAATGCTCAAAACCCGTACATTACTCGTTTTACCTGTGAATTTAAACCACCTGACGGCAAAGATTTCAGCGAATGGACCGTTTTCTGATTAGCTATCGCCAGATTGGTTGAGATTCGAACAATTTTTAGCGTTACCGCTTAGCTGTTTCGCCGGATTTGCCGGATAGTAGCAAGGAGGCTGTTGCGGCTGATGGCTAAAAAACCGCGTATCCTTGTAAGGCAATTTCATAAAACCACCGACGCCTTCACCACTAATTAATGCCACCTTACGCAAAATACTTTGCAGCAGACGGTTAAATTCCGACTCTGCCGCCGGATCTAATAAGCGATAATAGCTGTGGATCTTCATATACAAGCTGCTTACTTCAAAAATAATACAACCGGTATGCCGGATTAGGTTCAGCCTGGCGATATCGTCCATAATGGCATCGGGCAATACCAGTTGCTCGTCCGGATCTTTGCCATCTTCAAAGTACGAATGTTGTTTGCTGGCATCTTCGCTACTTAGCACCGGTGCCAACTGATAGGGTATAGCAGCATCGGCTGCGGCAATAAAAGGCTGTGCCGTACTATCACGGCTGATATGAATAGTATTGCGGGCATTAAATAAACAGGCTTTAAAAATGCCCACTTTGGCTATGGCGCGGGCCAGTGCGACGACATTATTGACAGACAAGGCAAACGATTGTGCCAGACTCTCATCATATAAGTTAAGACTCGAGTCAATGTACACCCCACCCGCCTGCCAGTGAATAGCCAAACCACCCACTACCGGGTAACGCGCCAATCGGCTGACTGCAGCAACAAAGGCTTTTTCTGTTTCGCCCATGCCCTGCAAATAGTTTTTGTAGTAACGCTCAAGCTGCACGTCATCAACATAAGCTATGCCTTCTTCCTCGCTGTGTTCGCGCAAAAACGACTTGCGCGATGAATACACCACGGTGTCAAGCTCGCGCACCTGAGGGCTTATCCACACCGGCAACTGTGCCGTATCATCAAACAATGGCAACTCAGGAAGCACCAGGTGTTTTAATCGCGACATATGCTGCAAAAAGTAATCACCGGCCTGAGCGCGCAAGCCGGCATCATCTGCCAACATACTATCGAGCATCGTCGCAAACTCAACCGGCAAGCCTAAACTACGTGCCGGAATGGCTTTGTTGCCAAAACGGCAAGACTGGCCGGATGCCAGTGCATATAATGTTCCGGCAACACCTTGCTCATCAAATCGCGGACTGGACAAGGCGCCGATACGCTGTTCGGGGCCAATAAAATACACATCGCCCATACGCGCATTTGAGTTTTGCAGATCCGAGGACATTAACTGCATTACGTTATTGGCTAAATACTGACCATTGGCATCTAGCTGAGCAAACACTGACGAGCCCCAGTCTATCAGGCTGATATGGCCACTGTGCTCGTCAAACACCAGGTTAGAGGGTTTAACATCGCCGTGTACTATGGGTTGTAGTTCACCATCTTTGTTATGGCTGCGCAGTGCCAGCAGTACGTCAGCCAACTGACAGGCAATATCCACCAGCAAACGTGCACTTAAGCGGCCATGCTTTAAGCTGTAGTGCTCTAAATCGATGCCGGCGCCGCGTTGCATCATCAGAATGCCCTGCTTTTTAATCACCTGATAGGTTATATAACGCGGTACGTTAGGATGCTGAACCTGCGACAACATATAGGCCTCGTCAGCCAAACGTTCCTGTATATGTTGCGGTAAATTAATCCGCGAAAACTTAAAGACACAAGCCTGATTGCCACGATCCAGTCCGGCAAAAGCGAAGCCATAGGCGCCCTTGCCTATTAAGGCTATGTCACTGTAACCGAGCTTTTCCAACTCAGAGACGCATAGCGCCACCCAATCTTTGAGTTTTTTAGCATCATTGGCATTAAGCAGGTAAATAGACTGCTCTTCCGGGATGTAAAAGTTTCGTAGCTGGTTTTTATATTGCATCTGCCTCAGGCCTGTACACAGCGCTGCAACGCCCACTGACGCAGTGCATTAATTTGTTCTGCCATAACAACTGATAGCGGTTGGGTCGCCGCCAGCTCGTCCATTAAATGCCGCAGGCTAAAAGCAGTACCATCGGCCCTGGCACGGAAACTGGCCCCAACCACGGCTTGTTCCAGCTCGGCACCTGAGAAACCGCTACACAAAGCCAATACAGGCTGAAACGCCTCGTCGGCCAGGTTAAGCTGGCGTTTTGCCAGGTGTAACTTAAGCAGCTGCAACGTTTCGGTTTCGTTCGGCAAATCGACAAAGAAAATTTCATCAAAACGGCCTTTACGCAGCAACTCCGGTGCCAGCTCATGAATATTATTCGCCGTGGCGACCAGAAACACCTGCGACTTACGCTCGGATAGCCAGGTCAGAAAACTGCCCAGTAAGCGCCGTGTCACGCCGTTATCGCTATCACCACCGGAGAGACCTTTTTCAATTTCATCGATCCACAGCACGCAGGGCGACATAGCATCAGCCAGCGCCAGAGCCTGAGCGAGGTTTTTTTCTGTTTCACCAATATATTTATTGTACAGCGCAGCCATGTCTAAGCGCAGTAACGGCAATTGCCAGCTACCGGCAATCGCTTTTGCTGCCAGGCTTTTCCCTGTACCCTGCACTCCGGTTAGTAATACGCCCTTGGGAGTATCTTTAGCATTGTCGATAAACGCGCTATGGCGCTGCGTTATCCAATGTTTCAGGTTTGTCAGGCCAATAACGCTGTCGAAGCCGACACTGTCAAACACTTGCGACAACACGCCATCGGTTTGTAATAAACTGAATTTGGCACGGTTAATACGCGGTATATCGTCTTTTGTTACAGCGCCGTCATCAGCGATGGCTTTATAGGCTAAACGTTTCACCTCTTCAAAGGTTAAACCGCGTAAGTTCTGTACCAGTAGTGCCACACTTTCAGCACCTAGCTCAGCCAGCATGCCATGCCTGGCAGTGTAGCTGTCAGCCATATCATGTATCAGTTGACGTATTTGCTGATCCGACGGCAGGCTAAGCTCAAAACGATAGGCTAAACGGCTCAACTCTGGCGGTATAGTAATGGCATGACTGAGCAAAATCAGGGTATGACCCAATTGTTCATGTGCCAATGCAATTTCTTTGATATAACGCACATGTTTGGCATCGGCTAAAAATGGGTGAAAATCACACAACACATAGATGCCACTATTGCGGGTACCTTTAATTTGCGCCAGTAAATTGGTGGGCTCGGCGTTAAATGCCTGTGCACTATGTTCGCTATCCAACCGCTGTAAGCCGTCGGTAATGGTCCATTTAAACACCGGCCGCATTAAGTTGACCGCCAGGCGTTTAATCAGCAGTAAGGCACGCGGCTCTTCGTAACTTTCAATCACAATCAATGGGCTATGTGCCTGCATCAGCACCCGTAAATCATCAAATTCGTGCATAATTTTCCTAAAGCAAAACAAAATAAAAAACCCACTACAATGAGTGGGTTTTAGCAGAAAGCGTGGTTAAAACCAAGCAGCAAAACAAGCGTAGTGTTAACGCATTGCTACCAGCATTGCCGATGGCTGCTCCAGGTATTGTTTCCACAGGTTGGTAAAGCGCGCTATGGTACCGCCGTCAATTACACGGTGATCGCCCGACCAGCTAATTTGCATCAGTTGTCGCGCCTCTACGTCGCCCTTACTGTTAAAGCGCGGCAAGGTTTGTACTTTACCCAGCGCCACTATTGCCAGTTCTGGCTTGTTAATGATGGGGGTAGCTACTGTGCCGCCCAACGCGCCGATATTGGAAATGCTGATAGTCCCACCTTTTAAATCAGCCGGACTAACACGACCTTCACGGGCCTGTTCAGTTAAGCGGGTTAAATCGTTGGCAATATCAATAATAGATTTATGCTGACAACCTTTGATATTTGGCACTAACAAACCGATTTTAGAATCTACCGCTATGCCAATATTGTGATCATCAAAGTAGGTCAGTTCAGTGCAGTCTGCATTTACTTTGGCGTTCATGATCGGATACTGATTAATCGCCAGCGACAGCGCTTTGATAAAAAACGGCATCATCGTCAGCTTCACGCCCTGCTTGGCATACTGATCTTTTAAACTGGCGCGCAGTGCTATCAGTTCTGTTAAATCAATCTCTTCACAGTAAGTAAAGTGCGGAATAGTTGATACCGATTCGACCATTTGCCGCGCCATTGCCGCTTTAATGCCTTTAATTGGCTCAGTGCGGCTGCCGCCAGCGCTTGTTACAGCCGCTGCTGTCGCGCTGGCAGTAGTGACTGCATTAGCTGTTGTTGCAGCGCCAGCCGTAGTAGCGACTTTGCCATCGGCGAAAGCACGCACGTCGTCTTTGTATACCCGGCCTTTTTCACCGCTGCCTGGCACTTTACTGATATCGATACTCAGCTCGCGGGCTAAACGACGCACCGCCGGGCTGGCGAGAGCTTTACCATTGTTGCTAATAATTGTGCTGGCACTGGCTTTGGCACTGCTTTGCTGCAATGCACAACTGGCTTTAGCCGGTGCTGCAGTAGGGGTTGTACTAGCTGCCGCCGTTGGCGCCGCAGCTGTCAGGCCGCCATGTTGCATAGCAAACAACGGTGCATGCACTTTAGCAATATCGCCTTTGGCATAATACAAGCGGGTAACCTTACCCGAGTACTTGGCCGGAATTTGCACCAAGGCTTTGTCGGTCATGACATCGCATACCGGCTGATCTTCAACGATGTCATCGCCTTCACTAACCAGCCAGTCAACAATTTCACACTCGACAATACCTTCGCCGATATCCGGCAGAATAAAATCTTCACTGACTGAAGACGCCGCTACCGCTTGTGTATCAGCTACCGGCGTCGCAGCGACTTCAGTGTTATCGGTGCCTGCCAACTGCATTTCGAACAGCGGTGCATGCACTTTGGCTATATCGCCTTTGGCGTAATACAGTTTTGATACCACACCATTGTGTACCGCCGGAATCTGTACCAGCGCCTTATCGGTCATCACATCACATACCGGCTGATCTTCAGTGATGGTGTCGCCCTCGGCAACCAGCCAGTCAACAATTTCACACTCAACAATACCTTCACCGATATCCGGCAGAATAAAATCTTTTTTCATTGCTGCCTCCGTTAAAAGTTTACTGAGCGTTTGATCGCTTCATAGGTTTTTAAATGATCGGCCACGTACTCTTTTTCCAGCGCCAGCGGGTATGGCGTATCCATACCACAGACCCTCTCAATCGGGCTTTCCAGGTGCAGGAAGCACATTTGCTGGATGGTTGCGGCAATTTCACCGGCAAAGCCACCGGTTAGCGGCGCTTCATGGTTTATCAGCAGGCGGCCGGTCTTTTTCACTGAAGCCGCTACTGTATCGGCATCCCAGGGTAAAATACTGCGCAGGTCGATCACTTCGCAGGAAATACCGTCTTGCTCTGCCATTTCTACCGCTTTTTGCACAATTTCCATCTGTGCGCCCCAGGCCAGCACAGTAATATCTTTGCCCTGCTGGGTCACCTCGGCTTTGCCTAGTTCAATTTCGTAGTATTCTTCCGGCACTTCACCAACCGATGCCCGGTACAGTTTCTTCGGTTCAAAGAATATAACCGGATCCGGGCTGGCAATAGAGGCCAGCAACAAGCCTTTAGCCTGATAGGGATCACGTGGGATCACAACCTTTAAACCCGGGGTATGCGCAAAATAGGCTTCCGGTGACTGGCTGTGGTAGTGACCACCGGCTATACCGCCACCGTAAGGACTGCGAAATACTATGCCACCGACATTAAACTCATTGCCTGAGCGGTAACGGAATTTCGCGGTTTCATTTACTATCTGGTCAAACGCCGGGAAGATATAATCAGCAAACTGAATCTCGGCCACCGGCTTCATGCCCTGCGCCGCCATACCATTAGCAAAGCCAGCAATGCCCTGTTCGGTTAACGGCGTATTAAAGCAACGTGCTTTACCGTATTTTTCCTGCAATTTACTGGTCGCGCGGAATACGCCGCCAAAATGGCCGACATCTTCACCAAAGCACACTACGCCATCATCTTTGGCCATCGCTAAATCAAGCGCATTATTAATGGCCTGTAACATGTTCATTTTTGCCATTAGTCCAGTCTCCCCGCCGTTACCGGATACGCATCCGGGTACTTACGGATATGCGCTTTTAATTCGTCTAATTGTTGTTGTAGTGCCGGTATCGGCTGCGCATAAACATCTGAAATCAGATGCTCTATGCCAGGCTTGGCCACTTTCTCTGCCACCTTTAATGCATCAAGGATTTCAGTGCGCAGTTTTTCAATAGTGGCTTTATCATCTGCATCGTTTAGCCAGCCTTTGTCAATCAACCATAAGCGGTAGCGGGCTATAGGGTCATTTTGCCGCCATTTTTCTTCTTCTTCTTTTGAACGGTAGCCGCTTGGATCGTCTGACGAAGAATGCGCGCCTAAACGATAAGCGATAGATTCAATCAGTACAGGCTCATTGTGCGCCAGCGCATGGTCTCGCGCCATTTTAGTAGCCTGGTAAACGGCTAAGATATCGGCGCCATCAACCCTTAGTGCTTTCATGCCATAGCCAACAGCACGACAGGCAATACCATCGCCGACAAACTGCTCGTTAGCCGGGGTGGAAATGGCATAACCATTGTTGCGGCAGAAGAAAATCACCGGTGCTTTGTGTACTGCAGCCATATTTAAGCCAGCGTGGAAATCACCTTCAGAGGCCGCACCTTCACCAAAGTAACAGATCGTAGTGTTGTTTAAGCCGCGCAACTTCTGCGCATAGGCATAACCACTGGCCTGCGGAATTTGCGTGCCCAGTGGTGATGATATGGTCATGTAGTAAATATCTTTGCTGCCATAGTGCACCGGCATCTGGCGGCCTTTACCCAAATCTTTTTCGTTGGAAAACAGCTGGTTCATAAACTGCTCCAGCGTAAAGCCACGATAACGCAGCGCGCCCTGCTCGCGGTACTGCGCCATAATCATGTCTTTATCATCCAATGCTGCGGCACTGCCAATAGTTGCGGCTTCTTCACCCAGACATTGCATATAAAAGCTGATGCGGCCCTGGCGCTGCGCAGCCAGCATGCGCTCATCCAATACACGGATAAACACCATGGTGTCGTACATTTTAAGCGCGGTTGCTTTATCCAACTCAGGTGCAGTAGCACCGTCATACAAGCTACCATCGTCACGTAAAATGCGCAGTGTCGGGATTTTTAACGCATCACCGGCAGTAAACTCTGCAGTGTGCACCGTGGTGATGGTGGCGTTATTTGGGTTGTTCATAGGGTGTCTCTTGTTTGTTATACGTATTAGACAAGTCGCTGGTAGCACCAGCCCGGCCTTGGTTTCGGGCTGACGCTACTCTGCTTATACCGACTCAGTATAGCGGTTTTACCGCTTTCCCCGTTTTGTGCACCATTTTAAAATGCACCGGTGTGTTCTGATTATTATCGGCGGCAACTTTACCTTTACGTAAACTGCATTGCAACCGCCGTTCAGGTTTGCAGCGGCAGGTGTCAGTAGCGACTGTCAGCATAAATTTACTCTTTACAGCGCTGTACTGCCGTACTTACCCCTTAGCTAATGTTGCTAGCCACCGAAGTCGGCACCACCATCAACATAGCGCGCTGGCCTATAGCCACTTTCGCATTGGGGAAAATAATAGCTTCACCTTCGCGCTCTACCCGGTACTCTGTATCGCCATCTGTTGCCAGTAACGTACCCAGCGGGTAACTGGTAAAGTTCTCCACATCGTCAGCAAAGTGCAGTTTAAATTCCTGAGTTTGTTTATTGATAGCACGGTACACCTGATACAACTGAAATTGCCGCTCATCAAACGGCTGCGTCTGTACATTATCGGCTGTTACCAGTTGACGCAGTGCTGTACGCACCTTGGTAAAGCGTTGCATATCGTTCTGACCAAACGGCTGCACTTTACCCAGTTCAATCGTGAAAGCGTCTGCACCGTGGCTGTTTGAAGCGTAGTAACTAAAAGTGGATGCCGGGGTTTGCATCAGCAGTACTGTGGTTACATCACAGGCCTGTAAAAATTCAAACTCTGCCTTTTGCCAGGGCTTGCCATGTAAAAACGGATATACGGCGAATTTTTCAAAGCGGGAGCCACGAATGGCGGTGTGAAGATCATATAAATATCGGTTACGCGGCACCGCGTCGGTTACGCGTATCTCAGAATAAAACCGGCTAACATAGCCCTCCAGCGCCTTAGCCCGCTTACGTTCTGCATTAATCAGCCCGGCGCCCATACTGTGATGGCCGGAAAACAACCGGTTTAGGTTTTCATTGATTTCGCGTGTGCCGGCATTGATTGCCGCCGGATTACCAAACAACACCAGCAGGCGCTGTTTCAGCACTAACTGACCCGTTAACAGCTCTTGTACCAGTTCAGCACAAATTTCAATCGGCGCGGTTTCATTACCATGCACACCGCAGGATAGCACGATATCTTTACTGCCAGGCTGCTGAGGTTCAAAGCAAATGACACCGCTATCCCATACCGATACGGTAGTGTTATCAGGCAGATTAAAATGCATTGGCGCCAGGCCATCGGGATGTTGCAAGCTAAGAGTTAAAAAATCACCGTTTGCTATCGGTTGTTGGGTCATACGCCAGCTCCGTGTAATAAAACTGGCGCTGATTCTACCCTATAACCGCAGCGGACTAAACGACTGGACGGTAATCAGCATAAGCGGCCACCTTATCGCGGCCTGACTCTTTTGCCTGATACATTGCATGATCAGCATCGGCCAATAGCTGCTTTAGCTGATAGCCGGAAGTATCCGAGCCCGCAACACCAAAACTTGCACTGAGCGGAAACTGCTTGCCGCTATCGCTGCTGTCAATTGCCGCTATGGCATCACGGCATATTTCAGCCAACAACACTGCCTTATCGGTGTGACAGCCCGGCAATACCACGGCAAATTCTTCACCGCCAATACGGCCAAACACATCATTGTTACGCATAAAATTACGGCAGGTTTTTACTACATGCTGCAGGGCCCAATCGCCGGCAGCATGACCATGGGTGTCATTGATGGTTTTAAAAAAATCCAGGTCAAACAACATAACCGCAACTGGTTTAGCATTGTTTTCGCAGTAATCCAGCGCTATTTTTGCCTGGTTATTAAAGTGGTATCTGTTACTGATACCGGTAAGCTGGTCGTATTCGGCAATCTTTTTAAAACGCTTACGTCCTGTCATTCCGCGGTAGGCTAGTGTCGTAGCGATTACCAACACAAACGCCAGTATCAGAACAATAAGACGATTTTGTTTGGCTTCCTGCTCGAATAGATCTTTTTGTAATGATAACACCTCGTTGTCTTTGTCTAGCATAGCAATTCGCTGATTCTTTACTTCAATCTCAGCTCTTACAGTATGGTATGCCTGTAGCTGTATAAACCTATTGTCACTGTTCGCTTTTGCCGCCTCACTATACTTAATATAAAACTGTAGGGCACTTCCAAAGTTCTGTTTTAATTCATAAACTTTGTATAGAGTGTAATAAGCATTAACCAATGGGATAGTAAATTCTTCAGTATCCAAATGTAGTAAAGCGTTCCGGGCCAGTTGCAAAGCTTTTTCATATTGTCCGTGCTGTACAGCACCTTTAGCAGCCAATGCAGAAGCACTGGCTATTAACATTGGATAACCCACTTTTTCCAATGCATTTTTATAGCTAGCGTAATAACGCTCTGCTGCTACAACATCACCCACTTCTAGCAGGTAACTGTGGCGTTTAACTCTGATAAGATTTGCAAAAACATGTTCATTTAACTGCAAGCAATGTTCTACAGCATTTTCAACCAGTTCATTAAATGCAGGCCAATTTTGAAGACCATATAACGACTCAAGTAAATGATGGTTTGCATGGCAACGCACGCGTTCAGAGGTTGCAGTATTTACCAATGCTTGCGAGTAGTACTTTGCAATGTCAAATTCTTCTAGTTGATTGTAAGTGTAGGCAATAACACTAAGGCCATGCTCTTTTGCCCGCGTATCATTAACGTGTGGTAGAGCCCGACTAATTTCTTCCAAATATAAAAAAGCAGAGTGATAGTTTCGGCTCACAGCTTGCGCATTGATTAAAAGCGCCTTTACGCGAAACAACAGATCTGGGGTAATGTCACTTTGTAACATTGATTCTAAATGTGACTGGGCAGATTTGAAGTCTCCCAAAAGCAATAAATTGTAACCCTGCAATAGCCGAATATAGTTCTGCTCTTCCAAAGATAATGTATCGCTTTCGCGCTCTAAGATTGCAAGCTGTTGTCTAAATGCAGCCACATCAACGACTTTAAGATCATCAAGTTTTTCCAATCGTTCATCAGCTATAGCGCTCAGACTGCAAAAAACAAAAAAACCAGCAAAAAAAAACTTTGCTGGTTTATGCAAGCGTCGCTTGCCAAATTTGCCGGTATTAGCCATTACAAGCGATAGCTTTTTCTGCGTCGTCTTGATCATCGTCATCTTTTTGTGGGGTGTCAGATGGCTCTTCTTCTGCCGGACAAATCGCACACACTACTTTGTTCCGGACATTTAGCAACATCTCGAGCGCTTTATTATCGTGGTTCAAAATTGCCTTCTGTACTTGCTCATCCAGGTCGAGTGGATTAGATATTTTCGCAAGGGTAGCAATATCCAGTTGCTGCAATTCAGCGCTACTACCAAGCTTATCAAGCAGATTAATTATATTCTTCATTTAACTCCCTCTGTGCTTTTCTTGAAACTGAAATGTACCGGCAAACAAGTTATAACAGCCGATTTTGTTACAATACACAAAACCCAGCTTTGCAACCAGTTTTTTAGCAGCAGCATTATGCGGATCTATTCTGCCTATAATAGTTACACTTGGTATTAATGAAAATACTTTGTGACATAGTGTTGCTAAAGCAGTTTGTGCCAAACCAGAACGATGAAACTGCTGCATCAACATAATACCGACTTCGACACAGTTTGGTTGTGAAGGCACTGTCGACACACAGAGTAGTCCCGCATAACCCCCGACCTGTGGCGCTTGAATAACCAAAAACAATCGCTTGGCTGGTACAGCTGCAGTCAGTTTAAGCGCTAAGATAAAACTCTGATGCGCTTTGTCCTGCGACAAGGGTGTCGCAATATGTTTCATCAGTTTGCCATCACGGTAGATTTGCGTATAAAAATTACCATGCTCTTCACTAAGCGGAATAACGCTCAAATCTTTTACTTGAAAATAAAACTGATCAGCTGCCGGTAGTATTACCATTACGCACTCGGCACCAAGTTTTCCAATTCTTCTAATAACGTCAGATTAAGCTCCGCTTTAGTTGCCGGTGGTATGATCAGCGTGGTTTTTAAATCCATACTGGCATCGGGCAAGGCGCTTATAGGCAAATAGTCAATGCGTTTGGGCTGGATAGGCAGGGTTGCCGCTTCGTATAAAATCACTTCATGATCCAGAGGATAATATTCTGCCAGCAGCTTTATCAGCACTTTACGGTATTCACTGTCAGTAGTGAACTTAGCCAAAGACCGATCGCCAGCGATACCGACTTGCCACAGCACCAAATAGGCTGCGGTATCGATATTACGCTTATAAAACATAAACTGGCTGGTTTCAAAGTGCTGACACCCCGAACTCCCGGGGTCTATGCCTAAATCGGCATACAAGCAGTCTTCAGCTGAAATGCCTGGCTCCATATGGGCTTTGTAACCCAGCTCGCGCGCTTGCTTAATGGCGTTGTGTGGTACCCAGGCAAATACGCCGGGGTGGCCGTAAAAGGCGCCGACCACTTTTTTACCGGCTTTAACTTCGGCCAGCATGGCTGCCACCATTTCACGGTAGGTGATCATGCGTGATTTACCTTCCAGGTAATACGGCTGCAGTGAGCGCACATCAGCGTTCATCTGCTCTATCCACTTCTCGGTAATGCCATCGGCCACCAGTACAAACACTACCTCGGCCTGTTCAATATAACTGCGGGATAACGGGCTGATATGTGAGCCCAACGTCATGCCGGTGCCGACACAAACTAAACTACCTGCTGACACTATGCTTCCCTGTAAGCTTTTTTTCCACTATAAGTTGCCGTCCATTAACTGGCAAGTGGCTATCTGGGTTTAATTGTCGCAAGCGCGCGTTTATTAAGCTGGCGGTATTGTGGATGATGTTCAAACCACAGATCCTGGCTTTGGTTAAACTCGGCGTCGGCGCGAATTTGTGGCATAGCCTGATTTATTTTTTCTATCACGCTGCGCCCCCAGCTACTGTCGCTGCAACCGATAGCACCGTGCACCAGTTGCTGGTGGTTTTCTGCGATAGGTAATAGCTGCAACAGTTGGCCGGTGTTAAGTTCATGGTAGCGACGTATAATGCTGTAATCTATGGTGTAATCCAGTCGCTGTGCTTCTATCATCTGCAAAATAGCCTCAGGGCCATTGTCACCCGAACGCACCAGCCGGTTACCGGGCCGGCTATCCTGGCCTTCTATTAAGGGTTGTAGCACACCAAAACGGCGGCCGGCCGGGTAACCAAAATGAAACTCTTCATCCGCCAGTAATTCAGCTAAGGGTACCGGCAACGGGTATTTTTCTCGGATCCGCTGCGCCGCTGCGTTATTGGCAATAATCTGATGCGGCAGATACACATGCGTTGGCACACTGTAGTAAGCGCCCTGCTCACTCTGCTTTTTATGGATCATGCAGGCGAAACAGAGGTTTTCTGCGCGTTCAAGCGCCCGGCCAATACGCGGTTGCGGTAAAATTTCACGGTGTTTTTTCAACTCGGGCACGTAACGATGCACGGCGTCTATCAGCACATCACACAACCCCTGTTGTTTATAGTCACCACTGACAATATGAAACGGCGGTGCAGTATTAATCGCCCAATTAATTTGGCTGATTTCGTTAGGCTGTGCCAGCAAGAGTTGTGGCAGCAAAATGACTGAGGCTAACAGGTAACGCATCATAACAACTCCTGAGCTAATACTCAGGCAAGCTTATGATGTTTCCGGTACAAAGCTTTACGACTTGTATGATATTTGTTTGATAAAAAAAGGCCTGTATGCAACAGGCCTTTTATCTGTATTGCGACGGCTTATTTTACGTTAACTGCGCATTTTTGCAGTTGCCAAACGCGGCTGACATAGTCTTCAATAGAGCGATCTGAGGTAAATTTGCCTACCGACGCTGTATTTAGCATGGCCTTTTTCGCCCACAACGTTTTGTCACGATACCAAAGGTCAATTTTTTCCTGAGCTTTAACGTAGCTGGCAAAGTCGGCCAGTACCAGATAAGGGTCGCCGCCTTCCAGCAAGCTGCGTTTTATCGCTGCCAGTTCACCCGGTTTACCCGGAGTAAAATAATCCGTTTCCAGCCAATCGAGGATGGCTTTAATTTCCGGATCGGCATAGTAATAATCGCTACTGTTGTAACCCTTAGCTTGTAACGCTTTAACGTCATCAACCGTTAAACCGAAGATAGCAATATTATCACTGCCCACTTCTTCGGCAATTTCAATATTGGCACCATCCAGCGTACCTACGGTAACAGCACCGTTTAAGGCCAGCTTCATATTACCGGTACCGGAGGCTTCTTTACCCGCTGTTGAGATCTGCTCAGATACATCAGCTGCCGGGATCATCTTCTCGGCCAGGGTAACGCGATAATTTGGCATAAACACCACTTTAATGCGGTTTTTTACCCGTTTATCATGGTTAATCTTATCGGCGATTTTATTAATAGCGTAGATAATTTCTTTCGCTAGCTTATAACCTGGCGCTGCTTTGGCGCCAAATAAAAACACCCGTGGCACCATGTCGTAGTCAGGCTCCTGCAAAATACGGCGATACAGTGCCAGGATATGCAAAAGATTCAGATGTTGACGCTTATATTCATGCAAACGTTTGATTTGGATATCAAAAATGGCATGTGGGTCAATATCGATATTGGTTAGTTTTTTAACTACACTGGCCAGTTCAGCTTTATTTTGCTGCTTAATCGCCATAAAGGCGTCCTGAATTGCCGGATCATCAGCAAAGGCAGCAAACTTTGACAGCTGCTTTAAGTCAGTTGGCCAGTTAGTGCCAACCTGTTTATCCAGTAACGCCGATAACCTGGGGTTACACGCCTTTAGCCAACGCCTTGGCGTAACACCATTGGTAACGTTAGTGAATTTGTCCGGCCACAGTGCCACCATTTCGGGGAATAAATCGGATTTAACCAGTGTCGAGTGTATTTCAGCAACACCATTAACACGAAACGAGCCAACAACTGACAAATGCCCCATCCGCACCATAGGGTCGTGACCTTCTTCGATGATAGAAAGCTTACGCTTTTTCTGATTATCGCCAGGCCACAGCACATCTACCTGTTCGACCAGGAAGCGGCGGTTAATTTCATAAATAATTTCAATATGCCGCGGCAGGACCTTTTCAAACAACCTTACCGGCCATTTTTCCAACGCCTCTGGCAATAACGTATGGTTGGTGTAGGCAAATACCTGCTGGCACAAATTCCAGGCTTGATCCCACTGCATTTCAGCGCGGTCGACTAAAATACGCATCAGTTCGGGAATGGCGACGGCCGGGTGGGTGTCGTTTAGCTGAATAACCACCTGCTTGGCAAAATCGCTCCAATCATCACCATGGCTGCGTTTATAGCGACGGATAATGTCTTTTAGCGAGCACGACACAAAGAAATATTGTTGGATCAGCCTTAACTCTTTACCGGCATCGGTCTCATCATTTGGATACAATACTTTAGAAATGGTTTCAGCTTCGATATTCTCGCGCGCTGCATCAATGTAGCCGCCAGAATTAAATACGTCCCAGTTGAAAAAATCACTGGCCCGGCTTTCCCATAAACGCAACACATTAACTGAACTGCCGTTATAACCTACTACCGGAATATCCCAGGGCACACCTTTAATAATGCGGCCGGGGTGCCAGACTTTTTTCATTCGCCCCTGCAGGTCATAGACCGTTTCGACATAACCATACACCGAAATTTCCTGCACCGATTCAGGACGGCAAATTTCCCATGGGTTACCGTATTCACGCCAGCTGTCCGGTCGCTCTATCTGCCGGCCATCCTGGAAGCTTTGCTTAAATAAGCCGTGCTCATAATGAATACCATAGCCAATAGCCGGATAGTTCAGGGTCGCCAGGGAATCAATAAAACATGCTGCCAGGCGGCCCAAACCACCATTACCCAGCGCCATGTCTTCTTCCTGATCTTCCAGATCGGCGATATTCATTCCCAGTTCGCCAAGTGCCTGACGCGCCTGGTCGTATAATCCGAGGTTATGCAGATTATTGCTAAACAAACGGCCCATTAAATATTCCAGACTGAAATAATGTAATGCCCGGGTGTTTTTTTCATAGTGAGTGCGCTGGGTATTGCGTAAGCCATCAAATACCTGCTCGTTAATCGCCGCACAGGTGGCACGCCACCAGGCTTGTGGGCTGGCTTTATTAACGTCAGTACCTAAACTGGCATGTAAATGCCGCACTATATTGTCTTTTAATTGCTCAGTATTGAGCCGGGCAACCGGCGTTGCCTCTGTCGCGGTATGTTTTTTCATTACAAATCCTGAATTGTTAATGCCTGAATTTTCAACAAAATAGCGGCAAATGTAGACTTATTACAAAAAAATACCTTAATGGGCGCATCTTAGCAAAATAAAACGCTACGTCTGAAATTGAGTTACAATTTAATTCGTAGCGTTTTCAATGGCTTATATTTTACTGAATACGTATTCAACAAAAGCCTTAGCGTCCTGCTCTAACTGTAGCAGATGGGCTTCACCGACAAAGCTTTCCAGATAAATTTTATATGAATCTTCTGTGCCCGACGGCCGGGCAGCAAACCAGCCATTGCGGGTTACTACTTTAACGCCACCGATATCAGCGTTATTGCCCGCTGCTTTGGTCAGCACGGCTAAAATGTCGTCGCCAGCCAAACTGGTTTGCGTCACGCTGTTAACATCAAGCTTTTTCAGCGCGGCTTTTTGCTCAGCCGTTGCCGGTGCGTCCAAACGCCGATACAGCGGCGAGCCAAGCTCTTTGGTCAGCGCCTGATATTGCTGGTAAGGGTCTACCCCGGTTTTTGCCAACATTTCTGCTGCCAATAAACCTAAAATAATACCGTCTTTGTCGGTAGACCAGGCACTGCCATCAAAGCGTAAAAAACTGGCACCGGCACTTTCTTCACCACCAAAAGCCACGCTGCCGTTGTGCAAACCCTCGACAAACCATTTAAAGCCAACCGGAACTTCCAGCAATTTACGTCCCCGCGCGGCGACAACGCGATCAATCAGGGCACTGGACACCAGCGTTTTGCCTATGGCTAATTCTGGCGCCCAATCCGGCCGGTTTGCCAGCAGATAATTTATTGCCACCGCCAGATAATGGTTCGGGTTCATCAGGCCACCACTGCGGGTGACAATACCATGACGGTCGAAATCCGGATCATTACCAATGGCAATATCAAACTGATCTTTTAACTGAATCAGGTTGGCCATCGCATAAGCCGACGAGCAATCCATGCGGATCTGGCCGTCTTTATCCAGCGGCATAAAAGCAAATGCCGGGTCTACTTTGTCATTAACAACGGTTATATCCAGGCCATAACGCTGAGCAATACGTGGCCAGTAGGCTATACCTGAACCGCCCAGCGGATCGACACCAATTTTAATGCCCGCTTTAGCTATCGCCGCCATATCAACAACATTTTGTAAATCGTCTACATAATGCTGAATATAATCAATATGCTGGCAGTAGCCGGATTGCAGCGCCAGTGCATAAGGCATCATCTTTACGCCTTCGAGCTCTTTAGCCAGCAGCTGATTAGCACGCTGTTCAATCCAGTTTGTTACGTCAGTATCGGCCGGCCCGCCGTGTGGCGGATTGTATTTAATGCCGCCATCTTCCGGTGGATTGTGTGACGGTGTAATGACAATACCATCGGCTAACCGGCCGCTGGCATCTTGGTTTTGCGTTAAAATAGCGTGAGAAATTACCGGTGTGGGTGTGAAACCCAGATCTTTTTGAATACAAACCTGAATTTTATTGGCGATCAGTACTTCTAAAGCGCTGGCAAAAGCCGCTTCCGATAAGGCATGGGTGTCTTTGCCAAGGAACAAGGGCCCGGTAATGCCCTGCTGTTTGCGGTAATCGGCAATGGCCTGGCAAATAGCCAGCACATGCGGCTCGTTAAAAGAGCATTTCAATGCACTGCCACGATGGCCCGAGGTACCAAAGCTGACTTTGTGCTCTGCATGCTGATGAACGTCCGGTTCCAGCACATAGTAGGCAGTCATAAGCCGACTGATGTTGGGTACTAACGCAGAAGGCACCTGCTGTCCTGCCAGCTCATGTAGCGACATATAAATTCCTTGTTATAACAAATCACGAATACGTTCAGCGTCTTGCTCACTGTAGCCCAGTTTCAGAGCGGTTTCAGTTAGCATCATTTTTTTCCTGGTCGTGTTAGAGTTTGTAATGACCCAAAAATTGGTATTCGGGATCAATTTCGGGTTAGTGCTACTACCCGCCTCTGACAACTCCTCAGCACTGTGGCCAAAATACAAACGGTTACGGCCTTTTATGTCCAGCACTTTAGCAAACTGCTTTTTATGCGCCCGTGCCAACGTAGACAAAATAAATAAAAACCGCCCTACCACACTTTGCTCTGCCTGCAGATCCTGCCGGTTTATTAAGTCAAAAATATTACTGCTAATCACCGGCGTAACTACCACAGGCTCTGCTAGCGGTTCTGGCTGAATACTGCTATCGCCCAGCAGCAAACGGCGCAGAATATCAGAAGCGCTCTCGCCGATGCGTTGGGTCTGACCTGCAATATACTGATATAGCTCGTCATCTATTTCGATGGTTTTCATATATTTATTCCGCGCACTTAAAAGTCGCCCCATTATATAAAGCCTTGCCGACAGACGCCAGCGGCATGATTTGATAGACTTCAGGCAAAGATACTAAGATAGGTGTTTTATGCTTTTATATAACCACATTAGTGGCCAGGCGGTAGCCGGCCAGGCCCCGGTAGTATTGATCCATGGTTTATTTGGCAGCTTTGAAAACCTGGGTGTGATTGAACGCAGCTTAAGTGAACAGTACCAGGTAGTTAATATTGATGTACGTAACCATGGCCGCTCTGATCACAGTGATGAAATGAACTACCCGTTAATGGCGGATGATCTGGCGCAAACATTGGATAATCTTGGTATTGATACCGCCGTACTGCTTGGCCACTCTATGGGGGGAAAACTGGCGATGGCCTTTGCACTTAAGCAGCCGCAGCGGGTAAGCAAACTGATCCTGGCCGATATAGCCCCCGTAGCCTACCCGGCGCGACATAACAATATTTTTGCCGGTTTAAATGCAGTAAAGCTGGACGCTATCACCAGCCGCAACGAAGCCGACACTCAGTTAGCCCAACATATTAATGAAGCCGGCGTGCGACAGTTTTTACTAAAAAGCTTGCTAAAACAAGATGATAAATTTAGCTGGCGCTTTAACCTGGCGGCATTGCAAGCAAATTATCAGCAACTTATCGGCGCCCCTCTGCTAAAGGGCTGTTATACAGGCCCGGTATTATTTATAAAAGGCGGTGACTCTGATTACATTTTGCCAGAGCATAAAGCGCAAATTATGCAGTTATTTCCAAAGGCGCAGGCCAAAGTGATACAAGGCACCGGCCACTGGCTGCATGCCGAAAAGCCGGCTGCCTTTACTAAGCTGGTAAAGGACTTTTTATTGAGCTAACGCACTAAATTTTTGCTGCAGTTATGCTATAGTGCGCGCACTTTTTTCCGCTCAGGTAAAGTGCTGTGTCAATAGAGCAGTTTGAACGCTTAGGCTTGTGGCTTGGATTGGGTGTGTTATACATCTTTATCATCTTAGCCATAAGAGACGTACTAAAAAAAAGTAATGCTCCCAAACTGGGGCAATTTTTTGTCTGGCTGGTGTTGTTTCTATCGCCGGCAGTGTTTGTTATCAAGAGCATAGTGCCCTATTTTATCGAGTAGTAAGGTTTGGATTAATGGCTAAAATTGCCACTGATCGCACCACGATTGATTTGTTTGCGCAGGAAAAGCGTCCGGGACGGCCCAAAACCAACCCGTTACCGCGAGAAGAGCAGCTTAGGCTGAACAAACGTAATCAGGTCAAGCGTGATCGCAGTAAAGGTTTAAAGCGCATTGAGTTTAAATTGTCTGATCAGCTGTACAGCGCATTAGAGCAACAGGCTGATAAAGCAGGTTTGACACGCAGTGCGTATATTGAAAGTATTCTGACACAAGTTTTAACCAGGTAAGAAGGTTAGATTAATGGCAACTGTAGGCATTTTTTTCGGTAGCGATACCGGCAACACTGAACATATCGCCAAGATGATCCAGAAAGAGCTGGGTAAACACTTGTTTGATGTGCGTGATATCGCCAAAAGCAGCAAAGAAGATATCGCCGCTTTTGACTTATTATTGCTGGGTATTCCAACCTGGTATTATGGCGAAGCGCAGTGTGATTGGGATGATTTTTTCCCCGAGTTGGACAATATCGACTTTAGTAATAAGTTGGTGGCAATTTTTGGCTGCGGTGATCAGGAAGACTACGCTGAGTATTTCCTTGATGCTATGGGTACACTGCGCGACATTATTGAGCCTAAAGGCGCAATTATCGTAGGTCATTGGCCAACTAAGGGTTACAACTTCGTTGCCTCCAAAGCTCTGGCTGATGATAACCACTTTGTAGGCTTAGGCATTGACGAAGATCGTCAACCTGAGCTTACCGAACAACGCGTTAAACAGTGGTGCAAGCAGATTTACGAAGAAATGAGCTTAAAAGAGTTCGAAGCACTGTAAAACTAAAAACCGGCCTTAGCGCCGGTTTTTTATATGTCTTTTATTCTGGCCGGTACTGCGCTTTTTTGCGCACATAAACCTTACGGTTAACCTCACAGACTACCTGGCCCTGGCTATCTTTAATGTGCAGCAAAAACTCTGGAAAATGCTTAGTGCCATCTGCTGTTGCCGCTTTAACCGCATCCAGGGTTTCATCTGACAACCAAAACTCAGCGCACAGCTTCCCCCTACCCGGGCTGATAAAATTAATATCGGCCTGTTTATCCCATACCAGATACTCTTTTCCTAAGGCGCCCATCAACATCAACGGATAAATCGGATCTGTCATGGCAAACATTGAGCCACCAAACTGGCTATTGTTAATATTACGCGTCCATTTGCGTGATTTAAGCTCCACTTTGCAATAACGGTAGTCATCGCTAAGCTTGGCGACACGTATACCGCTAAAGAAGAACGGTGGCCAAAAATTTAGTAGGTGGCGCATCACTGCCGGTTTAAAAGCCCATTTCATGCTATTTCTCTGGTATGACCTGTTGACAGCTATTGTACTGACTGACGCGGCAAGCACAAGAGCCATGCTTGCAGTTAAGGGATGCTTTTCCATTTCAATCACGGCATAATGTCTCTATAATCTTTTGCAAATATAAGCCAGAGTTAGAGTTATTATGTCAGATCACAACAGCGAATTACGTAAAGCCGGCCTGAAGGTTACCCTGCCACGGGTGAAAATTTTAGAGATCCTGCAGGACCCAAAAAACCAACATATCAGTGCCGAAGACGTATATAAGCTGCTGCTGGATCTTGGTGAAGACATAGGCTTAGCGACGGTATACCGTGTGTTAAACCAGTTTGATGATGCCGGTATTTTAACCCGCCATCATTTTGAAGGTGGTAAATCGGTATTTGAACTGACCGGCAGCCACCATCATGACCACCTGGTGTGCTTAAAATGCGGCAAAGTTATCGAGTTTGAAGATGATGTAATAGAAGCCAAACAACTGGAAATTTCCGAGAAAAACGGCATTAAACTTACCCATCATAGTTTATATTTGTACGGCGAATGCGTAGACACCGTGCAATGTAAGAAAAACAGCGATATGAACTAATCGCATTAAAAACGGCGCCATTTGGCGCCGTTTTTTTACTCAGGTATCACGGCTGGTAATGCGTGCCATGCTCAGCGCATTAACATAACCACCATATTGAAACGCATAATCTGTTAACTCCGCTTCCGCCTCAAAGCCAAAACGTTCATACAAGGCTATTGCCGCCTCATTGTTTACATACACTGTCAGCTCTACCCGGCGTATATTCAACCAGTTATCACAAAGCTCCAGTGCTGAACGCAGCAAAGCTGAGCCTATACCCTGGCCCTGATAATGCTCTGACACCCCCATACCCAGTTCAGCCACGTGACGCCGGCGCGGCCGCGGGCACACCTGTAAACCTAGCTGCCCGACTACTTTACCTTCAACTTCAGCGACCAGGTTATAAAAATCACTGTCCGCATTGTACAGTCGTTGCCAGTTCGCCACCGGCTGATAGGGTAATTGCAGTGTATTGGCATAGACACTGGGCTGATCGTAAATGGCTTTTATTGCTGCTATATCAGCTGGCTCTGCATGGCGGATCACGGCGGGCATAATGGCATCCTGTCAACATAAACCCGGTTATCTTAAATCGGAATATTCAACAGCAACAAGAGCCAGAACGTAAAAAGCCAGCAAAATGCTGGCTTTCAGGCAAATTAATCCGGTTTACAATTGCTGTTCAAGCTCTGGCAATACGCTAAACAGGTCCGCTACCAAACCATAATCGGCAATCTGGAAAATTGGCGCATCTGCATCTTTGTTGATCGCTACTATGACTTTAGAGTCTTTCATACCGGCCAGATGTTGAATAGCCCCTGAAATACCTACCGCAATATACAGCTCTGGTGCAACAATTTTACCGGTTTGGCCAACTTGCATGTCGTTTGGCACAAAGCCGGCATCTACCGCCGCACGCGAGGCACCTATGGCGGCGCCCAGCTTATCCGCAATGCCGTTTAATAAGGCAAAGTTCTCACCGTTTTGCATGCCACGGCCACCGGAAATCACCACCCGAGCTGCTGTCAGTTCAGGACGCTCAGATTTGGTTAACTCTTCAGCAATAAAGCTGGACACACCGGCATCGTGTACAGTGCTCAGAGTTGTTATCTCTGCGCTGTTACCACTTTCTGCTGCTCTGAATGCCGCCGGGCGTACCGTTAGCACTTTAATCGTATCTGCAGATTGTACCGTTGCAATTGCATTACCGGCATATATAGGCCGGACAAAAGTATCAGCTGATTCTATAGCAATAACATCTGAAATCTGTGCCACGTCCAGCATCGCCGCAACGCGGGGCAAAAAGTTCTTACCTGTCGTAGTGGCGGCCGCCAGAATATGACTGAAATCTTTACCAAGCTCAGCAACCAAAGGGGCAATGTTTTCTGCCAACTGATGCTGATAAACAGCATTGTCAGCCAGTAATACTTTGGTCACCCCTTTTATAGCTGCCGCTTCAGTCGCGACTGCACTGCAGTTGGCACCGGCAACTAACACAGTAATCTCCGAGCCGATCTGGCTGGCGGCCTGCACCACCTTATGAGTCTCGCTTTTCAAGCTGTGGTTGTTATGTTCTGCAATAATTAAAATAGCCATTAGATCACCTTAGCCTCATGCTTTAACTTATCAACCAGCTCAGCCACCGACGCCACTGTGACGCCACCCTGGCGCACCGCAGGCGCCGCAACTTTTAACACCTTAACTTTACTGCTCAGCTCAACGCCATAGCTGTCAGCCGCTTTCGTTTCCAGCGGTTTCTTTTTCGCTTTCATAATATTTGGCAGCGACGCATAACGCGGTTCGTTCAAACGTAAGTCGGTTGAAACGACTGCAGGTAACGTCAGTTCTACCGTTTGTAAACCACCGTCAATTTCACGGGTTACCTGTACTTTGTCGCCACTGACTTTAACTTCCGAGGCAAAAGTACCCTGCCCCATGCCTGTTAACGCTGCCAGCATCTGGCCTGTTTGGTTGTTATCCGAGTCGATGGCCTGCTTACCTAAGATCACCAGGCCCGGTTGCTCTTCAGCTACCACTTTGGCCAGTAATTTTGCGACCTGTAACGAATCGAGATTTAAATCAGTATCAATATGAAGCGCACGATCGGCTCCCAGCGCTAATGCAGTACGCAGTTGCTCTTGCACTGCTGCAGTACCAATAGACACCACTACAACTTCACTCGCCGTACCGGCTTCTTTTAAACGCACGGCTTCTTCTATTGCGATTTCACAAAAAGGGTTTAACGCCATTTTTACGTTTGCCAGGTCAACTGCTGTTTCATCAGCTTTTACCCGCACCTTTACGTTGTAATCTATAACCCGTTTTACCGGCACCAGTATTTTCATAATGTCCTCGTTCTTTTCCTGCGCAAACAGGCTTAAGTAGCGCAGGTTTACGTTAAGGTAAAGCTATAATAGTTTGGCTTGGCACAATCTACTTACTGTTGACGTTAACGTCAACCTGCAATACCCTAAACAGCATGATAAAAGCAGCTATGGCTGTAAATAATAAACTCCAAGAGGTCGGTACCGTGGAAAGAGAATCAATGGAATTCGATGTAGTGATTGTCGGTGCAGGCCCGGCCGGATTATCAGCTGCCATTAAATTGATGCAACAAGCCCGTGCTGCGGCAACTGAGCTAACTGTATGCGTAGTTGAGAAAGGCTCTGAGGTTGGTGCACATATACTGTCTGGTGCCGTTTTTGAACCCCGGGCGTTAAATGAATTACTGCCCGATTGGCAGGCTCAGGGCGCACCGGTAACTACCGCAGTAACTCATGATGATATTTACCTGTTTAAAAATGCCGATAATGCCGTAAAACTGCCATCCTTTGCCGTACCTAAAACGATGCACAATGGCGGTAATTATGTTGTTTCCATCGCTAACCTGTGCCGCTGGCTGGCGCAACAGGCCGAACAACTTGGCGTAGAGATCTTCCCCGGCTTTGCCGCCAGTGAAGTATTAATTGAAGACAATACCGTTAAAGGTATTTTAATTGGCGATATGGGGCTGGATAAACAGGGGCAACCCAAAGACAGCTTTATACCCGGAATGGAGTTACGCGCCAAGTATACTGTGTTCGCCGAAGGCTGCCGTGGCCACCTGGGTAAGCAACTTATCAAGCATTTCAGCTTAGATAAGGATAAGTCACCACAGCACTATGCTATCGGTTTTAAAGAGATCTGGGATGTACCGGCCAGCAAGCATCAGGCTGGCCTGGTGGTGCACTCTGCAGGTTGGCCACTGAGCAGCGATACGTGTGGCGGTGGTTATTTATACCATGCAGAAAACCAACAGGTGGTGGTGGGTTTAATTATCGATCTTAATTACAGCAACCCGCATTTAAGCCCGTTTGATGAATTTCAGCGCTATAAACATCACCCGGTAATAAGCCAGTATCTGGCTGGTGGTAAACGCGTCAGCTACGGCGCCCGGGCAATCGCCAAAGGTGGCCTGAATAGCCTGCCTAAAATGAGCTTTAATGGTGGTTTACTCATTGGTTGTGATGCCGGCACGCTTAATTTTGCCAAGATTAAGGGCAACCACACCGCGATGAAGTCCGGCATGCTGGCGGCGGAAACCTTGTTTAATGCATTGCAGCAAGGCAGCGAAGGCGGTGAAGACTTAACGGCTTACGCCGATGCCCTGCAAAACAGCTGGCTTTATGACGAACTGTATCGTTCACGTAATTTTGGCCCGGCATTGCACAAGTTTGGCACCTTCTGGGGTGGCGCTTTTAACACTCTGGAGCAAAATTGGTTTGGCGGTAAATTACCGTTTACCCTAAAAGACGAGCGGCAAGATCATGCCCAGCTGAAACTGGCCAGCGAAGCAGCACAGATCAGCTATCCAAAACCAGACAATACGTTAAGTTTTGACCGGTTATCCTCAGTATATTTATCGAACACCAATCATGAAGAAGAGCAGCCCTGTCATTTAAAACTGCATGACAGCAACATTCCGTTGCAGGTTAATCTGGCTAAGTATAATGAGCCGGCGCAGCGTTACTGCCCTGCAGGTGTTTACGAAATAGTACAAGACGACAATAATGAGCCTAAATTTCAAATCAATGCTCAAAATTGTATTCACTGCAAAACCTGTGACATTAAAGATCCGTCGCAAAATATTACCTGGGTAACACCTGAGGGCGCTGGCGGTCCCAATTACCCTAATATGTAACCAGCACGGCACGGTGGTCTGCTCAACAATAGCAGACCACTTACTAACTTATTGTTTTGTATTGTCGAATAACATCAACGCCTTCTTTTAACTGCGACGTTTTTTCAAGCTGTTTCATTGCCTTAATTTTATCCAGCAACTACTTTTAATGCTGAACTCACTTAAATGATGTGCAGTAATGCCTCGCCAGAGACAGGAAGTAGCATGATGAACAATAAGATAAAGCCTGAAACCGCCACTACTGATGATGTCGTATTGAAAAGCGCGGTGAGAAAATCAGCGGCAACCCAGGCTATAACGCCGTCTTTCGCCAGCGACCGCTATATGTATTTTACTGAGCGCGACTTAAACAAAATTTTGACCAATCTGGATGCTTTGCGCAGCAGTGTGTTTCCGGCGCCTAACCCGGACAATGAAATTCAAAGCAGAAAACAGCAACACTTTCCGTCAGTCTGCCTGATTGGCTTAGGCCGCTGTGGCTCGAATATAGCGCTCGATGTGGCTTCTTTGGTGTATAACGCCCGCAATTTTTATTTAAATGAGTTTAACAACGAAGAAAAGCAGGTACGCGAGCAGGAATACCGGCCAATGCGCTGGATCAAGCGCAGCTTACATCTGTCTAATTCGCAAACGATAAAACCAGTGTTTTTAATTGAGCCGCTGGTCATGCTCGGCGATCTGGACAAAGACATCGAGGGACGCATCCGTTTTTCGCACAAAGGCGAAAAAAGCGGCTTTTTGCATGATTACACCAAAATGAAAATTATGGATTTGTCTGAAGTGCACGCCGGTGGTGCCGGTAATGCCCCTATTTTGGGGCAATATCTGGCAAAAATAATCCTGAATAAGGATACCCAGCGCTTCTCAAACTCAGACTGGAAGTTTATTCATTCTTACCTTATCGACTCTTGTGGTATTAAGGCTAACCAATCCAGGCTGTATTTTTATATTTTCAGTGCTGGTGGCGGTACCGGTTCAGGTATGGCCTCTGAGTTTGGCCTGGCACAACAATATGCCTATATGAGTAAAACCTTTGATACCCGCACTCTGGCAGAAGATGAAGAAAATCGCGGCCACTCTTTTGTTTTCGAACCTATATTCACCAGCGGCATTTGTATTTTACCGAATATTTCCGACCACGGCGTGGAGATGTCTGAAGCATTGCATATTAATGCTGGCCGCCTGCTGTGTAAGTATCTGGCTGAGGAATGGGATTTTTCATACAACTTCGACAATGAAGACAGCAGTGAATCCAGCGTGATGCATCGCATCCGGCCATGGAACGCCATGATGTTGATTTCCAATGATATTATGCGATATGCAGAAGAAACAGACGACGGTGGCATTCAGCATATCGACGTCAATGCCATGGAGAAATATGCCAACCAGTATATTTCGCAGCAGATTTTTAATATTTTAACCGCACAGGCGGTTACCACTGATTACGATGAAAATTACTTCCGCCGTGCCGGTATCGACATTGGCGAAACGATCCGCTTAGACGCCAATGATTTATTTATGAGCCTGGCAGGCCCGGTGGCGGTGGCTTATGCTGAATCCGTTGTACCAGCCGATGCGGCTGGCGAAAAACTTAAAATGTTTGATAAATCCAGTGGCGGGCTAAATATTGACGATTTGTTTTTCCGCTCAATTGATTTGCCGCATTTTAATAAAGTGACCCAGGCTATTGAAGGTATTAGCCTACTACCCATTGAATCGGCACGTTATCGCGAAACTTTGGCAGGTTATGTAAAAAATGGTTATAACGCCTCTGAGTTAAAAGATCTGCACTTTTTTAAAAATTGCTCGTCGGTGGTATCGATTATCTCCTTGCCGAAGGACTATAAATTATCCTATATGGATTTAAACCGGCTGAAATCGCATTTAAATGCCTTATTCCCCAATACCACCTTAAAGCGCTACGCCTTGGTCATTGGTGCTTCAGCTAATATTTCGCTGACGACATTAATTGTCAAAAGCCCCTGTTTAAGTGATGATTTTTTAACGCTGATTGTAGCCTACATTAAACGCTGTTTTGCCAAAGACAATTACCGCTTTGATGAGCAACTGGATAAAGCCATGCTTGATTTTATCCGCACCGACGAATTTGACGAAGTGGCATTAGATAAAATGCTACATGAGCATGAAAATCCGGCAAAGATTCTCGATACCAACTGGTATGCCATTAAGCCTATGTACGAGAAAAAGTACCGCGAACTTATCCATAACAAAGATAAATTTGTCTCGATCAATGATATTCGTTTAAGCCGCGACAGCGTCAAAAAAGCCATTAAATATCTGCGGGAAATTTACCGGCATAAAATCAGTAAAACTAAGGTTATTTCACTTAATGCGCCGGCTGGCAACAAAACCAGCCATAGCAGAAATACCGAGCAGAGCGAATAAACCGGCTTACGTCAGCTAAAACAAGCTAACAGACCCGACTATGGGTCTGTTTTTTTACGGTAAAGCCTCGCCACGGCTACTGACATACAACTGATACCAATGCTCACGGCTTAACCTTACATCAGTTGAGTGGCTGCAGGCGATAATACGCTCTGGCTGAGTGGTGCCGATAACAGGTTGAACGCCAGCCGGATGCCGCATCAGCCAGGCCAATACTATTGCCTCTGCACTGCAGTTGTAATGGCCAGCTAATTGCGCTACCAGCTGCGCTGTCGCCGCTTGCTGAGCCGTTTGAACCGCTGCCCCGCTAAATACGCCTTTGGCCAGACTGCCCCAACTTTGCAGTTGTACGCCTTGTTGCTGGCAATATTCAACAGTGCCGTAGCCAAAATGCCGCTGACCACCCTGCGGCATACCAACCAATACACTCTCTTCTAACCAATTAATGTCTGCCAGGCTCATTTGCAGTTGATTAACCAGCAGCGGCTGAGCCAGCGCACCTTGTAGCAACTGCATTTGCGCCCAGCCCATGTTGGATACACCAAAATGCCGCACTTTACCCTGCTGCTGTAATTGCTCAAAAGCTTGTGCCACCAGCTCGGGCTGCATAAGAGGATCGGGGCGGTGCAACAGCAATATATCAATGTAGCCGGTATTTAACCGGCGCAAACTTTGCTCTACCGAGGCAACAATATACTCAGGCGAAAAATCATAACGCCCCGGCGCGCTATCGTCCGCGAAACGGATGGCGCACTTAGTTTGAATAAACATCTGTGCACGTTTTGCCGGTGCCTGTGCCAGATATTGACCAAATACCTGTTCAGCTTTGCCCCGGGTGTAAATATCAGCGTGGTCAAACAGGTTAATGCCATTGTCTAAAGCCGCATCAATAGCACTAAATGCCTGACGCTGCTGTTCATCTGTTGTCGGCGTATTATCCCAGCTGCCACCAAAGCCCATGCATCCCAGTGCCAGACGACTGACACCGGGCAAGTGTGTTGCTAATGCCAACATAGCTACCCCAAATTGATTTAAGCACCCGACAGTGTAGCGAAAAATGCCCTCAAGCCCTACACTAGCAGCAATTAAAAGTGCTTAGAGATGTTTTGTTATTATGTCTGAAGAAATACTGTACCGGTTAAACAAATTTATCAGTGACACCGGTTTTTGTTCACGCCGTGAAGCGGACAAGTTTATCGACAATGGTCAGGTAACGGTAAACGGCAAGGTTGCAACTGTGGGACTGAAAGTCAGTGCGCAAGACAATGTAATGGTCGATGGCAAGCCGTTAAAAGACAAGCCGAAACGAGTGTACATCGCCTACCATAAACCGGTGGGTATCACCTGTACCACTGAGCGGCATATTCATGGCAACATTATTGATGCTATCCGTTATCCGGAGCGGATTTTTCCGATCGGCCGGCTGGATAAACCCTCAGAAGGGCTGATCTTTCTGACCAATGACGGCGATATCGTAAATAAAATACTGCGCGCCGGTAATGCGCATGACAAAGAATACGTGGTGACCGTTAATAAACCCATCACTGAGCGTTTTATCCGGCAAATGAGCAGTGGCGTGCCCATCCTGGACACTGTTACCCTGCCCTGTACTGTCACGCAAAAATCAAAACAAAGTTTCAGCATCATTCTGACTCAGGGACTTAACCGGCAAATCCGCCGTATGTGTGAACATCTGGGATATGAAGTACAAACGCTCAAACGCAGCCGTATTATGCATATTCGCTTAGCCGGCTTAAAGCCAGGCCAATGGCGGCTATTGGATGATATCGAAATTCGTATGCTGGAAGCGCAATTATTGACCTCCAGCAAAACAGCTGACGCCGCAGCCGCTAATAATAGTTTCGACGACTAACATCACAAGGATCTGCTATGCCTGCTCAGCTTAAATTACCATACTATGTAACCTTGCTGGCAGGCCCGTTACTGTTTTTGCTGACACTGCTGAGTCCGCCCTGGTTTGCCGGTATGTCAGCAAATGCCTGGTTAATCACCGGCCTTAGTAGTTGGATGGCACTTTGGTGGATCACAGAGCCGGTGCCTATTCCTGTTACAGCACTACTGCCTATTGCTATAGTGCCTTTACTTAGCCTGGATACCATAGCTAATGTCACTGCGCCTTATGCGCACCCACTGATTTTTTTGTTTCTTGGTGGCTTTGTCCTGTCAATCGCGATGGAGCGCTGGAACCTGCACAAGCGCATAGCGTTAATGACGATGTTACTGGTTGGCAGCAAACCCAGCCAACAGGTTGCCGGCATTATGCTGGTTACCGCCTTTTTGTCGATGTGGATGTCTAATACCGCCACCGCCGTTATGATGCTGCCAATAGGATTATCCATTATTGCAATGCAACAGGAACAGGGTGTTACTGACGATAACTTTGCCAAAGCAATCTTGCTGGCGATCGCCTATGCCGCCAGTATCGGCGGTGTAGCTACATTAATTGGCACCCCCCCCAATGCATTGTTAGCGGCCTATCTGGAACGTAGTTACCAGATACAACTTAGTTTCAGTGACTGGATGCTGTTTGGTGTGCCGCTGTCCGTCAGCTTATTACTGGTGTGCTGGTTTTGGCTAACCCAAATTCACTTCAGACTGGATAACGTCGCCAGCGTCGATAGCCGCAGCTTGTACCGGAAAAAACTCGCGGCACTAGGCGCTATGCACAATGCTGAAAAATTGGTATTGACGGTATTTTTGCTGGCGGCAACGTGCTGGATATTGCGTAAACTATTAAGTGATCTTAGCGGCATTAAACTTGATGACACCCTGATTGCAATCTGTGCCGCAACCTTGCTATTTATTTTGCCGGTATCACTGCGCAGCGGGCAACGTATTTTACAGTGGGAAGATTGCCAGAAACTGCCCTGGGGCGTGCTGCTACTGTTTGGCGGCGGCCTGACATTAGCAAGCCAGATAGATAACTCTGGTTTATCCGCCTATATTGCGGCACAAATTGGCCAGCTCGGCCATATTAATCTGGTAATGCTAATTGTACTGGTGACCACGGTCATTCTATTTTTGACCGAAATCACCAGTAATACTGCCACAGCGGCAGCTTTTTTACCTTTACTAGGCCCTGTCGCCGTATCACTTGATACCTCTGCCGCTATGCTGGTGATCCCAGCCGCTGTCGCGGCCAGTTGTGCTTTTATGATGCCGGTTGCCACTCCGCCCAATGCTATAGTGTTTGCTTCAGGCAAGTTAAAAATCATAGATATGGTAAAAGCCGGATTGGTGCTCAACCTAGCCAGCATCCTGCTTATTACATTGGCCGTGCTGTATTTGGCGGCTTATATCTTTGATTTTTAAACCATAGTGTTCAGGCATAAAAAAACGCAGCCAACCGGCTGCGTTTTTTTATTTGGAGCGAGTAACGAGGTTCGAACTCGTGACCTCGACCTTGGCAAGGTCGCGCTCTACCAGCTGAGCTATACTC